>NZ_JBJURM010000025.1:0-100863 GCF_046097995.1 Rhodococcus sp. 5A-K4 | reverse complement strand
TCTTCACGTTTCGATCTCCCCACGCTCGCTTGCGCTGTGGCTTGGCACACAGCGAACGCAGAGTAACACATACCTCACGTAACACTTTTTCGTGAGGTTTTCGCCTTAACAGGCTGACTTACAACCGTTTACGACTACTTCGTGGGCTCCAGATTGGAGGTCAGCAGCGAACGAAGCTTGTCGGTATCAGCCGAGGTCCAGGCCTCGGGGTGCAGGATCTTGGCCCACATGTCCGCTGCATCCTCGCCGTAATTGTGACCGTGCCCGGACGGGACGTCAGCCGAGAAGACCATGTCGAGGGTTACCTGCCAGAAGGTCACGAGAGGTACCCACGTCATTCCCGGATCCACGTCGCGACCCAGCGGTTCCTTGAGCCAATCCGGCTTGTTGAGCAGCAGGTCGAAGGACCACCATGTGATCGGGTCGCTGGCGTGCTGCCAGTACACGATGCGATCGTCGTCCCAGTCGGACTTCAGCTCCAGATCTTCCGGATCACCGGCAAACCGAATCGCCTGGCCACCGTCGATCACCGGCAGGATCTCCGGTGAGCCCGAGTCGCGGCTGTCCGTGATTTCCTGCCACTGAGCAGTGAAGTTGGGGGTTCCGACCCACAGCGCGCCGTCGACGCGCGTCATCATGTCCTGAGCGCCGGCAAATGCGGCCTGGCCACCGTAGGAGCCGAGGCTCTCACCGAAGACAACCAGCTCGGGTCGCGTCTCCACGGGCAGGTCGATCCACTTGGCGTACACCGCGTTGAACAGTGCGCGACCGGCAATCATCGGCGTCTCACGGTCGGCGATGAAGGCCAACGGACTCGGAAGGAACGAGTACTGCATCGACGCGATCGCCGTGTCCCCGCCCTCGACGTACTCGAACGCCGACGCGACGTCCTCGTTCACCCAACCGCGGCCGGTGGTCGTGACAACCGCGAGGGTTCCGCGGTCGAATCCGCCGGTGCGCTCCAACTCGTCGACGACCCGCTGTGCGACACCGTTGATCGAGTCCGAGGATTCGCGTCCGGCGTACACCCGGATCGGTTGCTTCGCTTCACGTCCGGTCAACGCGGTGATCTCGGCCGCGGTGGGACCGCTGCCCATGAAGGTGCGCCCCTCCTGGCCGAGCGAATCCCAGGCTTCGGCGGACATCGGTGAACCACTGCGCTCAGCGATCAAGGGTTGTTCGATGCCGTCCGGTGTTTCGTGATCCGCACCGGAGAAACTCCAGTTCGCGAAGGCAATCAACCCGTTGTACAGCGCACCGTTCACGATGAAGATGCCGAGGGCGAAGATGACGATCAAGCTGCCGACCTTCGCCGCTTCGAGGGGAACGAACCGAAGTGCGACGGCGGTGAGCTTGTTGGTGGTGAAACGAAGACCACGGCCCGCCTCGAGCAGGATGAACCAGATTCCGAGCGAAATCAGCAACACCAGAAGGTAATTCGCCTGGTTGGTGCGTGGAGCTTCCACCAGATCGCGAACGATCTGCTGCCACCACGAACCGAGGACCAAGAACGTCGGAACCAGAATGACGGCCGCGACCAACAGGATTCGCCAGCCGATCTTCTTGGTGCGATCCGACCACTGCGGTTCGACGCCGCACTTGCGGATCATCCAGGCAACCGTCACGCCGACGCCGTATCCCATCGCGAGCGAGATGCCCGTCGCAACGCCCTGCAAGTACCACGCGCGCGGCAACAGGGAAGGACTCATCGACCAGGTGAAGAAGACCAGAGCAAAGGCAAGCCCGACCGGGTGCAGCGTCTTGCAGTAGAGGCGCAGCCGTTCCCACACACGTTTCATGCCGGAATCGTATGCGCCCCGTGCCCGAATCAGGTCACGAAGCGCACACGCGTCCAGTCTGTTTACGGGGCGAAGCGCAAAATCGCGGCAACTGCGCCGCCGCCCGGAATGTCCTCGGCGCGAACAGCGAGGACCCGAGCACCCGTCAGGAGCGCACGACGAGCGATCTCGTCGACGACCCCGTATGTACTTCCGTTGGCCGACTCACCGGTCGTGAGAGCGCCCGTCTGGGGATCGAGACTTCCGGGCACAACGGAGTCGATGTCGATGAAAACGGTGTCGACCTGTCCGTACGTCGCGGCCGTTGCCACGTCGGCGACGTCGGTTTGAGTACGTCCCTGTTCGGTGCGCACATTGAAGGTGTCCCGCACCGCCGCCAACTGCTCGGCGTGGAAATCGTCGAGCGCCGGTCGCGAACCGTCCGCCACTTCCTGCGTCGACAAGGCTTCCGGATTTCCCTCGACGGTTTTGTCGACCAGGTGGCGGTACGAATTCACGGAGCGATACACCGACGCGATGGGTTCCGCGGCAGCCAGGATCAAGGGGACGTCGCGGCCGGCGAGGACACCACGGACCTCGTGATCGACTGCGCGGGCGTACTGATTGACGCGCAACTTTCGGCTGTCCGAACCCGAGAGCCGACCCGCCTCGGTGCGACTGTTGATCGACGACTTGCCAGCGTGATCGGCAGCGTTCTTCGGCATTCCCTGAACACGAACCTCGTCGGCCGGTTGATCGGCGGCGATCTCGATCAATCGCACCGAACCTTCGGCGAGAGCGAGAACAAACGCCGTCTGGGGGAAGGTCACCGAACGGAGCAGTGGCTTGAGATGAAACCGATCGCTGACCGTTTCGAGCGCCTGCAGACGGTTGGGGAGGCGGAAGGTCACCAGACGCTCCGGCGTCGCGTACGTGACCAATGAGCGCGACTGGAAGCGCCAGAAATCGTCGTCGTCGTCGAGCTCTGCGTATTCGGCCTCGAACAGTTTGCGCTCGGCCGGATCCTCCACCGATGCGAGTGCCGAGCGGACCTGGTCCTTGAAGGCGATGCGCGCTTTGTCATGATCCTGCGGCGCATCTTCAGTCGGAGTCACGATGGTGATGCAGGTGGGCCCTTCCACCTCCGCGAGTGCGGCAATTTCACCGTGGCTGGGAATGTCGTTGTGAAGCACTACGAACCTCCTGAAATTGGGTTCTCCTCACGCTACGCCCGGCTGGTTATGACCACTAGACTTTCCGGAGAATTCGGGACGAACGGTCCATAGTGGGCGCTGTTCTGGCCACCCCACTCCGAGCGAACGGCATGTTCATCGCCTTCAGTGCGCCGAAAGTACCGTTCGCTCAAAAGGGGAGGGCCACGAGTCGGGCACCGGCCGGCCGGCCATCCGCACATCGGCATACAAAAACACCCTCCCGGATCCCGGAAGGGTGTTTTCCTACTGTGGAGCCTAGGAGATTCGAACTCCTGACATCTGCCTTGCAAAGGCAGCGCTCTACCAACTGAGCTAAGGCCCCGTTCGGTTTTCTGACCGGAGTCAGAGTACCTAGGTTCTATCCTGTTTCCAAATCGTGCCAAACCTTGTCTCCGCGCTGACTTTTGATCAGCTTGGTGACCCCGAGAGCTACCAGAATTCCGGCCCCGACAAGCAGGAAAACCTTCATTCCAGCAACCCTTCTTCGGCACATGGGAGTGGGCCTAGGAGGACTTGAACCTCCGACCTCTTCATTATCAGTAAAGCGCTCTAACCACCTGAGCTATAGGCCCCTGAACCGATTCCAAAGATTACCCCACCGGGCCGCTGACACCAAAACGGGCCCGGCGGAGCAATGTTTTCGCAGGTCAGTCGCGGTCGGCGAGAGTTACCTCGACGCCACCAACCAGGTCGCTGCAGAGGTTGTAGATGAACGATCCGATCGTGACGAGTGCCGTGAAAAGCACCATGTTCGCGATACCGATCAGCGCGGCGTAGCCGAACACCTGGCCGGCCGTCACCAGACCGTCGGAGCCGCCGTCGGCAACGATGTCGGTGAACGCGTTGTTCAGGCGATCCCAGACGCCCATGCCGTCGAGAACGACGTAGAGCAGTCCGACGGCCACCATCCACACGAAGAACAGCGACACCGAGATCACGGACGTGATCTTGAGCGTGGACCACGGGTCGATACGACGGATCTGGACCGTTGCGCGCAGTGGCGCACCGTCCACGACCGAAGCCGATACGGCGTGAGTTTTCTCACCCTTCACCGCAGCAGGCAACGGATGCTTGGCCTCGGAGAGGTCGGGCATGTCCTTCGGCAGATCCTTGCGATCGATGTGCCGAGTCGGCCCGTCGATCGCGGCGGCTTTTGCTTTCGGATTGGCGACCGTGGGATTGGCGACCGTGGCATTCGCAGCCTTGGGATTTGCGCCCGAGGGTGCAACAGCCTTGGCTGCCGCTGCGCCGGCGACGCCACCAGTAGCTGCGGCAACTGCCGTGCCCGTCACGACAGGACGCGCCGACGGGTTGCCGGCAGGACGACCTGTCTGTGCACCGGCAGCGGGGCGACCCGCCTGTGGCTGTCCCTTCGGCGCACCACCCTGCGCTGGGTTTTTGGCCGGACCACCCTGTGCCGGACCACCCTGTGCCGGGCCGGCCGCAGCAGGACGCTGCGGACCCGCAGGCGGCTTACCCCCAGCAGGAGCTGCCGGTCGACCTGCAGGAGCACCAGCGCCGGCCGCGCGCGTGATGTTGGTCTGCGGCTGACTTTGCGGAGCCTGATTCTGCGGTGGCTGAGCCTTCGACGCCGGGGCCTTGGACGCCGGATTCTGAGCAGCGGGGTTCTGAGCTGGCTGACCCTGAGGCTGGCCTGACGGCTGGGGTCCCCGCTGCCACGGCGGTGCCTGGCTGCCACGAGCCTGATTGGCGACCGGTTGCGGCGGAGCCTGACCATCACCCTTCGCCGGGGTTACCGGCGCAGCCGGAGCCACAGAAGGAGCGGAAGGAGCCTGACCCTTGGCCGCACCCGCGGCGTCGGGAGCCGCAGCCGCCGGTTTCTGGGCCGAATCCGACGGGCCGCGAGGCGGCTCCGGTGCCTTGGGCGCCGGAGCTGCCTCGGAAGCTTTGGGTCCGCCGTCCGCTGGAGCTGCAGGTTTCGAGGTCTGCGGCCCCGCCGGAGCAGTTGCCTGCTCCGGCTTCGGTGGCGTCGAACCTGAAGTGCTTTCACTCTTCTGGTCACTGCCCGGCTGGTTGGGAGTGCTCACTAGGACTCCTTAGCTCCATCGGCATTGTCTGCGTTGTCGGTGGTCTCTGCAGCGAGCTCTTCGGGCTCGTCGGCGTTGCGCGCAATCGCGAGCAGTGTGTCGCCTTCGCCGAGGTTCATCAGACGCACGCCCTTGGTCTGGCGTCCCGCCTTACGAACCTGCTTGGCAGCCGTCCTGATGACGCCGCCGCCCGAGGTGATCGCGTACAGCTCGTCGTCGTCGTCGACGATGAGCGCACCGACCAGAGTGCCACGTTTCTTGTCGTACTGAATCGTGAGCACGCCCTTGCCGCCGCGACCCTGCACCGGGTAATCCTCCATGCCGGTTCGCTTGGAGTAACCGCCCGACGTGGCGACCAGGAGGAACGTTCCTTCACGAACGACGTTGAGCGAGAGCAGCTCGTCGTCACCGTTGAAACGCATGCCCTGGACACCGGACGTGGCGCGGCCCATCGGACGCAGTGCCTCGTCGGTGGCCGAGAAGCGGATCGACTGGCCCTGTGCCGAGACCAGGAGCAGGTCGTCTTCGGCGGAGCAGAGAACAGCGCCGACCAGTTCGTCTTCACCGCGCAGGTTGATGGCGACGATGCCACCGCTGCGGTTGGAGTCGAAGTCGGTGAGCTTGGACTTCTTGACCAGACCGTTGCGAGTGGCGAGCACCAGGTATGGCGCGTCTTCGTACGTCTTGATCTGGATGACGGACTGGATGCGCTCGTCCGGCTGGAAGGCCAGGAGGTTGGCAACGTGCTGACCGCGAGCGGTACGGCTCGCCTCG
Source organism: Rhodococcus sp. 5A-K4 (assembly GCF_046097995.1). Lineage (NCBI taxonomy): Bacteria > Bacillati > Actinomycetota > Actinomycetes > Mycobacteriales > Nocardiaceae > Rhodococcus > Rhodococcus sp. 5A-K4. The sequence continues at coordinate 95,049 of NZ_JBJURM010000025.1, read as the reverse complement.
GGCAGCTCGTAAGCCTTCGCGCGGTAGACGCGGCCCTTCGTGGTGAAGAACAGCAGCCAGTCGTGCGTCGAGGTGACGAAGAAGTGCGAGACGATGTCGTCCTGCTTGAGGCCGGCACCCTGAACACCCTTGCCGCCGCGCTTCTGCGATCGGTAGAGATCGGTCTTGGTGCGCTTGGCGTAACCGGTCTCGGTGATCGTGACGACGACGTCTTCGCGGGCGATCAAATCCTCGTCGTTGACGTCTCCGTCGGCGGCGATGATGCGGGTACGACGGTCGTCGCCGTACTTGTCGACGATTTCCTTGAGCTCGTCACGAACGATCGCGCGCTGACGCTCCGGGCGAGCCAGAATGTCTTCGAGGTCCGCGATTTCGAGTTCGATCTCGGCCAACTCGTCGACGATCTTCTGACGCTCGAGGGCGGCCAGACGACGCAGCTGCATGCCGAGGATGGCGTCGGCCTGGATCTCGTCGACGTCGAGGAGTTCCATCAATCCGGCGCGAGCGATGTCGACGGTCTGCGACGCACGGATCAAGGCGATGACCTCGTCCAGAGCGTCGAGGGCCTTGACCAGACCGCGCAGGATGTGGGCGCGCTCTTGTGCCTTGCGAAGCAGGTACCTGGTACGACGAACGATGACCTCTAGCTGATGCGTCGTGTACAGACGGATCATCTGGTCGAGGCGCAGCGTGCGCGGCACTCCGTCGACGATGGAGAGCATGTTGCAGCCGAAGCTGGTCTGCAGCTGGGTGTGCTTGTAAAGGTTGTTCAGCACGACCTTGGCAACGGCGTCACGCTTGACGGTGACGACGATGCGCATGCCGACGCGGTCCGAGGACTCGTCGTGGATGTCGGAGATGCCACCGATCTTCGCGTCACGAACCTGCTCCGCGATGGAGGTGATCAGGTTGTCCGGGTTGACCTGGTAGGGCAGCTCGGTGATGACGATCGTGGTGCGGCCCTTGGCATCTTCCTCGATCTCGACGACGCCGCGCATACGGACGGAGCCACGGCCGGTGGTGTAGGCATCCTGGATGCCCTGTCCACCGACGATGAGCCCGTGCGTCGGGAAGTCGGGTCCCTTGATGCGCTCCATGACGGCCGCGAGGGTGGCTTCCTCGTCCGCCTCGAAGTTCTCGAGCGCCCAGTAGATGGCCTCGGCAACTTCACGCAGGTTGTGCGGCGGAATGTTGGTGGCCATACCGACGGCGATGCCGTTGGAACCGTTGATCAGAAGGTTCGGGATACGGCTGGGCAGGACCGTCGGTTCCTGCGTCTTGCCGTCGTAGTTCGGGGTGAAATCGACTGTCTCGTGGTCGATTTCGCGCAGCATTTCCATCGCGAGCGGCGTGAGCCTGCACTCGGTGTAACGCATGGCGGCTGCGCCGTCGTTGCCGCGGGATCCGAAGTTTCCCTGACCGTCGACGAGCGGGTAACGGAGCGACCACGGCTGGGCCATACGGACCAACGTGTCGTAGATCGAGGAGTCGCCGTGGGGGTGGTAGTTACCCATGGTCTCGGCGACCGGTCGGGCAGACTTCACGTATCCGCGGTCTGGGCGATATCCGTTGTCGTACATCGCGTAGAGCACGCGGCGGTGCACCGGCTTGAGTCCGTCGCGGACATCCGGCAGAGCGCGACCGACGATGACGCTCATGGCGTAGTCGATGTAGCTGTTCTGCATTTCCTGCTGGATGTCGACCGGTTCGATCCGGTCGTGTTGCGGACCGTCCGGTGGCAACGTGGTGTCGGTCATGAGCTCACTTTCTTAAAAGAGGGGGCAAGCCCCTGTGCGCGGAAAAGGAGTCCGGGGACTCCGCAACCGCTCACAGGGCCGCAGGCCTACACGTCGAGGAAACGAACGTCCCGGGCATTGCGGGTGATGAAGCTGCGTCGTGCTTCGACGTCTTCGCCCATCAGCACGCTGAACAGCTCGTCGGCAGCAGCCGCATCGTCGAGCGTGACGAGACGCAGAACGCGCACCGTCGGGTCCATCGTGGTTTCCCACAGCTCCTTGGCGTTCATCTCGCCGAGGCCTTTGTAGCGCTGGATGCCGTCGTCCTTGTTGATCTTCTTGCCGGATTCGAGGCCTGCCTTGACCATCGCGTCGCGCTCGCGGTCGGAGTACGCGAATTCCGGTTGCGCACCCTTCTGCCACTTGAGCTTGTACAGCGGCGGCTGCGCGAGGTAGACCTTGCCGTGCTCGACGAGCGGCCGCATGAAGCGGAACAGTAGCGTGAGCAGCAGCGTTGCGATGTGCTGACCGTCGACGTCGGCGTCGGCCATGAGCACGATCTTGTGATAGCGCAGCTTGGCGATGTCGAACTCGTCGTGGATGCCTGTGCCGAACGCGGTGATGATCGACTGGACTTCGGTGTTCTTGAGGACGCGATCGATACGCGCCTTCTCGACGTTGATGATCTTTCCGCGAAGCGGGAGGATCGCCTGGTACATCGAGTCTCGGCCGGACTTGGCCGAGCCGCCTGCGGAGTCGCCCTCCACGATATAGATCTCGGACTTCTCCGGATCGTTGGAGCGGCAATCGGCGAGCTTGCCTGGCAGGCCACCGAGGTCGGTCGCACTCTTACGACGGACCAGCTCACGCGCCTTACGCGCCGCGACGCGGGCCTGCGCCGACGAAACAGCCTTGTTCACAATGGTTTTCGCGTCGGCGGGGTTCGCCTCGAACCAGTGCGCGAGGTGCTCGTTGCACGCCTTCTGTACGAAGGACTTGACCTCGGTGTTGCCGAGCTTGGTCTTGGTCTGACCCTCGAACTGGGGTTCACCGACCTTCACCGAGATGATGGCCGCGAGTCCTTCACGGATGTCGTCACCGGTGAGCTTGGGATCCTTGTCCTTGAGCAGCTTCTTTTCGAGCGCGTACTTGTTGACCGTTGCGGTCAGTGCGGCGCGGAAGCCCTCTTCGTGGGTACCACCCTCGTGGGTGTTGATCGTGTTGGCGAAGGTGTGCACGGACTCCGAGTAGCCGGAGTTCCACTGCATTGCGACCTCGAGCTCGTGGCCGGTGCCCTTGGCGGTGAATCCCACGACCGAGTTGTGGATCGGGGTCTTGCTCTTGTTGATGTGCCGGACGTAGTCCTCGAGTCCACCGGGGTAGTGGTAGATACGGGTCTTGGACTTACGCGGCGCTGCCTGAGCAGCTTCTTCGGCTTCTTCGGCAGCAGACTTGGGAGCCTCGGCCACCTCGGCGGCTTCGTCGTCGATGACCTCGGCGCGCTCGTCGGTCAGCGTGATGGTCAGGCCCTTGTTGAGGAAGGCCATTTCCTGCAGACGACGCGCAACGGTCTCGAAGTTGTAGCGGGTGGTCTCGAAGATCTCGGGATCAGCCCAGAAACTGACGGTGGTGCCGGTCTCCTTCGTCGGGTCGCCCTGTACGAGCTCCCCCGGCTTGGAATCGGTGTACGTCTGCTGCCACCGGTAGCCGTCGACCTTGATGTCGACGTCGAGCCGGGTGGAGAGCGCGTTGACCACCGAGATACCGACGCCGTGCAGACCACCGGAGACGGCGTAGGAGTCGGAGTCGAACTTGCCGCCGGCGTGCAGCTGGGTCAGCACGACCTCGACGGTGGGTACTCCGGAGGCGTGCATGCCGACCGGGATGCCACGGCCGTCGTCGATGACGCGGATTCCGCCGTCTTCGAGGAGGGTGACCTCGACCTTGGTGGCGTGTCCGGCCATCGCCTCGTCGACCGAGTTGTCGACGACCTCCCAAATGAGGTGGTGCAGGCCGCGTTCACCGGTGGAACCGATGTACATGCCTGGACGCTTACGTACCGCCTCGAGTCCTTCGAGGACGGTGATGGACGACGCGTTGTAGTCCTTGCTGGAAGTGCTTGTATCTGACTTCTGGGCAGCCACGGGTGGGTAGCTCTCCTTCTCCGTCAATACTCGAGCGCAGCCGTCAGCAAGCCCTTGCGGGTGTCGTCGGAGCGGGTTCGAGAATGTTGCCGCTAGTTACCGTTGACCATCTTACTGGTAAGCACCGACTAGAAGCGGCCAATGACACCCCTGGCTGCGCCGCAGACGAATTTTTACGATCCCCTGAAGGTGAAACGCTAGGAACTTTGCTTCTCCGAGCGACGCTCTCTCAGGCTCGCGATAAATGCCCGCGCATGTTCGGCAACCTCGCCCGGATGTGAAAACGGCGACCAGTGTCCCGCGGCAATTTCACGTCGCTGCAGGTCGGAGACCCATTTTTCGGTGTCTTCGTATCCCACCGGACGAACGGCTTTGTCGTACTTGTTCAGAATGAGCTGAACAGGCACGTCCGTGTACCGATCCCGCGGCTTGCCGAGAGACGGCCGGATGTTCGCGCGATAAAGCTTGAGTCCGTTCACCATGTCGTCGGCGATGGTGGGCGCGGTGTTGACCACACGAGGGTCCAGACCGTCGAAGAAGCCCAGAAATGCCGGCCAGTGCTTGGAGAACCACAGACGCAACGGGAGGGTGCACAGCCCGGGAATCTGGAACAGAACGGTGTAGGCCGACGCAATTCCCTGCGCCGCCGGGCCGAGGAAACGACGCTTGGACACGCTCGCCCGGATCCACTTCCCGAGATGATCGAGATTGGGGCCCGAGATGGACGAGAACGACGCGATCTTCTCTTCGGCACCCGGCTCGCAGACCGCTTCCCACGTTTCCACGGATCCCCAGTCATGTGCCAGGACGTGCACCGGCTTGCCCGGGCTGACCGCGTCGATGACGGCAAAAAGATCGCCGGCCAGTGCGCTCAGTTGGTAGTCCTGCACCCTCGAGGGGATCGTGCTCTCACCGGCCCCGCGGCTGTCGTAGCTGACGACGCGGAAGTCGTCTGCCAGCAAAGGCACGATGCGGTTCCACAATTCATGGGTGTCGGGCCAACCATGCACCAGGACGATGGTCTCGCCGTCTGCCTTGCCCTGCTCGAACACTGCCAGGCTGACGGAACCGTTGGTCACGCGACGCGCGGTCACGGCATGGACAGGAGAGTGCTTCGACATTGTCGAACCCTTCGGAGTCGGGAAATATCTAGAGATCGAGAACGAGACGTCCACCGTCGGAACGGGATACGCAGATGAGCATCTCCGTTTCCTGTTCGGTGTCGGTCAGACGCCTTTCGCGGTGATCGGGCTTGCCCGCGAGTACCTTCACACGACAGGTTCCGCAGAAACCCTGCTGACACGAGTACCCGACACCGGGCAATGTCTTCTTGATAACGTCGAGCGCGGACTCGTCGGCGGGCACGGTGAGCACCTGACCCGAATTGACCAGCTGCACTTCGAATTCCTTGCCGTCGATCACCGGCGGAGCCCCGAACCGCTCGAAATGCAAAGCAGTGGAGGGTGTATCGCGGAATCCGCGGCGGACGGCGTCGAGCATCGGCGTCGGGCCGCAGCAGTACACGGCGCCGCCGACCGGCGCTCGTCCGAGAAGGTCTGCGGTGGTGGGCAATCCGAACTCGTCGTCCGGGCGCACGAAGACACGCTCGGGTTCCCAGCTCGCGATCTCGTCGAGGAACGGCATGGATTCACGAGAGCGGCCCGAGTACACGAAGTACCAGTCCATTCCCAATTCTCTTGCCGCACGGACCATTGCGATGATCGGCGTGATACCGATACCGCCGGCAACAAACAGTGCACTGCCTTCACCCACAAAGGGAAATCCGTTGCGAGGGCCGCGTACCGTGACGTGCTCACCCGGCTTGAGAGCGTGCATCTCGATGGAACCGCCACCGCCGTCGGGGATCCGACGAACCGCGACGCTGTATCCCGTGCGATCGGCAGGGTCGCCGCACAGCGAATAATGACGCCGCAGACCCGAAGGTAGATGGAAGTCCAGGTGCGAACCCGGATGCCACGGCGGAATCGGTGAACCGTCGGCGGATTCGAAGCGCAGGCGAACGACGTTCTCGTCGGTCGCCACCACCTCGCGCGTACTGACCACCATGTTCATGGCCGTGTCGGGGTTGTGGCCAGCGATCTCGGGGTTGTAGTCGTAGGCCGTCAACACCCGAAGGTACTTGTCCGCCAATAACTCCGTGATGCGCATGGCACGGTCGGGACGGTTCTTTCCGGACAAATCGGGTGGCGCCGGAAAACGCGGCAACCCGTCGTGCCCGGAGATGACGTCCTTGACCCTCGAGAGTGAAATCACCGTGCAGCCGCCTGAGCTGCGGGTGACGACGCCAGGTACTGCACCGCCTGGGCGGTCGAGCCCTCGTTACTGGGGTGATAGGACTTGCTGAAGTACGTCGACATCCGCTTGACCAGCTCGAACGACGTGGGAACTGTGCCACGCTTTCCGGCCGCGATGAAATCGGACAGGTGGGGTCGTCGACGGCTGGGAGCCTGAGCGGCAAGCTCGGGATCGTTGCGCATCAAGAACCGGGTACCGCGAATCCACAGCCACACGATTGCGGGCGTGACGAGGATCTGGGTACGGATCCGGCGGGTCTCACGCTTGTCGAAGTAGCGCATCACGTCGTACGCGACGGCGCGGTGTTCGACTTCTTCGGCGCCGTGCCAGCGAAGAAGATCAAGCATGGTCGGGTGCATGCCGGCTTTGTCGAGCCCCTTGGCGTTGAGCACCCAGTCGCCGAGGAAAGCAGTGATGTGTTCGATGGCCGCGATGATCGCCAAGCGCTCCACCAGGTGATTCTCGGCGCGCAGTCCCGTCATCGGGCGCGGGCCGAGCAGTTTCGAGAATGCCCACTCCATCTGCTGGGTGTACGGCGTCGGATCCAGGCCGTTTTCCTTCAGATGGACGAGGACACCCGAGTGCGCGTTGGAGTGCATCGCCTCTTGGCCGATGAATCCGACGACGTCTTCACGGAGCTTCTCGTCCTCGATCAGAGGAAGAGCTTCCTTGAAGGTCTCGACAAACCACTCCTCACCGGCTGGGAGGAGGAGGTGAAGCACGTTGAGAACGTGTGTGCTGAACGGATCGCCCGGAATCCAGTGCATGGGCAGATCGGACCAGTCGAACTCGACATTGCGAGCCTGCAACAGGATGTGATCCGGCTCGGCGAACGACGAAGCGGGTGTCGATATCTTCTGCGACATCTAGCTACTCCTTCATGCCTGCCGATCGGGATGGAACGACAGCCTTGTGACACAGTTCACTCACTAGCGAGTTTTAACTGTAACACGAAGTAATAGGTAGAACCAGGTCCTGGTTGAGTTTTCCTCAGCCGTACGTATCGCGAGGTCCGCGGCCTTTCACATGCCTTTCGCCCTTGCGCCAGCTAGGCGCACTCGGACCGGTGATGCGCAGTGTCTTCACGACGCCGTCACCGACGGCAGCAGCGATCTTGGCCAGAATCTGGGACTGCATCATGCGCAACTGGGTAGCCCACGCCGTCGACTCGGCGGAGATGCTGAGAACACCTTCTTTCAGAGAGATCGGCTCGGCGTGCGCGGAGATGTCTTCTCCGACGACCTGCGGCCACCGACCGAGGACCGTGCCCTCGGACACCTTGGGGGACCACCCACGCGATTTGGAGATAGCGCTGGTGAGAGCACCGAACGGCTGAGGGTCCCGCGCATCCGGGCCGGGGCCGGACCAACCGCTGCGTCGACGCGGGCGGCCACTTCCGTATTTGGGCGACGAGCGCCCCTGCCCGACGGCCTTGCCGTTGGCTTTGGCTGTCGCGCGTGCCTCCTCGAGGGCACGGCGCGCCAGATCGATCCCCTTGAGCTCGGGCTCCGGGGCCGCGCTGCTGTCTTCAGTCATCGAACTCGACCTCCTGATCCGTCGAGCCTACGGGCACTATCCGGGATATCCGACCGTCTCCGGTATCGGAGGCTTCGACGCCGAACTTGGCCGCCTCGAGTTCGTCCGGTACGTCCTCGGGAACGGCGGCCGTGATCAGCACCTGTTCTGCGGTAGCCGCAACGGTGGCGAGCGCACGACGCCGACGACGGTCCAATTCCGCGAATACGTCGTCGAGCATCAGGACCGGGTCGCTGCCGTCCGCGCGCAACAGGGCAAAACCTGCCAGTCTCAGCGAAAGCGCGAACGACCACGATTCACCATGACTGGCAAAGCCTTTCGCCGGACTGTCGCCGAGAACCAGCTCCAGGTCGTCCCGATGCGGACCGACCAGACACACTCCGCGATCGATTTCCTTCGACCTCATCTGTGCCAACTCGAGATGGAATCTCTCCTCGAGGTATGCAACGTCGTCGATGCCGGAAATCCTTGCAGGATCAGTGAATTCGGGACCCAACGACGAACCCAGGCTGCTCTTGTATCGAATCGACGCCGGCCGGGATTCGGGTGCGATGGAACGATACGACTCCGCCAGGTGGGGCGCCAGATCATGGACCAACTCGAGGCGCCCGGCCAACAATTGTGCGCCGTGAGCGGCCAGATGCCCGTCCCACACCTCGAGGGTTGAGAGGACGTTGTCGGACTCGCCACCACGAGAACCGCGGCGCAAAGCCGCACCAGCAGTTTTGAGTAGGGCTGAGCGCTGACGCAGCACTTTGTCGTAATCCGCACGGACGGCAGCCATTCGGGGAATCCGCGACGTCAACAACTCGTCGAGATAGCGTCGACGATCGCCAGGATCACCGCGAACCAACGACAGATCTTCCGGCGCGAACATCACCGACTGCAGAATTCCCAGTACTTCCCGCGGACGACGCGTCGGCGACTGATTTATCCTGGCGCGGTTGGACTTTCCCTCGATCAGTTCGACGTCGATGGTCAGTTCGCGCCCATTGTTGACCACAGTTGCACCCGCAAAAGCACTGGCGGAACCGCTGCGGATCATCGGTGCATCCGTGGACACTCGATGAGAGGACAGCGTGGACAGATACCCCAGTGACTCGAGGACGTTGGTTTTACCGTGCCCGTTCGAACCGAGGAAGACAGTTGTTCCCGGCGTGAGGTCCAGCGTCAGCGAATCCCAGGATCGGAAGTCCCGCAGCGAAAATCTACGAACGAACACTTAGCTCCCAGAAGCCGAATTCTTGGGCGAAGCGCTCTTGACCGCGTGACCACCGAACTGATTACGCAAGGCCGACACCGCCTTCATGGCCGGTGAATCATCCTGTCGTGAAGCAAATCTCGCGAACAGAGCAGCGGAGATGACGGGAGCAGGGACAGCGTGCTTGATAGCTTCCTCTACCGTCCAGCGGCCCTCACCGGAATCCTCGGTATAGCCCGTGATCTGCGCAAGCTCCGGATCCTCCTCGAGGGCGTCGACAAGCAGATCGAGCAACCACGAACGTACGACGGTTCCCTTCGACCAGGCTCGAAGCACACCGGGAACGTCCGCGATCAGGCTTTCCGCCTCGAGGAGCTCGTACCCCTCGGCATACGCCTGCATCAGGCCGTATTCGATGCCGTTGTGCACCATCTTCGCGTAATGACCAGCACCGACGGGGCCGGCGTGGACAAAGCCGTCTGCAGCGTCGCCGTCGGGGCGAAGGGCGTCGAAGATCGGCATTGCCTTCGCCACGTCGGGCTCGGATCCGCCCACCATCAGGCCGTAGCCGTTCTCACGGCCCCAGATGCCACCGGAGACACCGCAGTCGAGGAAACCGATCCCACGGGCGCCCAGAAGCTCGGCATGGACAGCATCGTCGGTGTAACGCGAGTTCCCACCGTCGATGACCAGATCACCGCCCTCGAGGGCATCCGCCAGCTCGGCGATGGTGCTCTGGGTGATTTCACCGGCCGGAACCATCACCCAGACGACTCGAGGTCCCTCGAGGGAAGCAGCGAGTTCGGCAAGTGACCCGACATCGGTGACTTCCGGTCGAGGGTCGTATCCGATCACCTCGAGGCCATGCGCGCGCAAGCGCTCACGCATGTTGAAACCCATCTTGCCGAGACCTACGAGTCCGATCTTCATACTGTTCTCCCTGGTCAGGCGCGAACTGAAGTGCGGGGTACCACTCAGCCCGGGAGGCGAACCGGCATCAGCAGGTACGTGTACTCGCTCGAGGGCGCAGCGAAGTTACCGGACTCGTCTGCCGTGGGCTCTTCCTCGGCCGCGGGGCGAAGAACAGCCGGACGGCTGGGAGTGGTGAAGCCGAACAGAACGTTTTCGCTGTGAAGCGAGTTCAACCCGTCGATCAGGTAACCGGGGTTGAACGCAATGGTGAGTGCTTCGCCCTGGAACGACGCGTTGAGTGTCTCTTCTGCGCGGCCGGCGTCGTCGCCACCCGCAGAGAGGAGCAGGCCGTCAGCGGAGAACTGCATGCGAACCTGTGCGCCACGCTCGGCGACGAGTGCTACACGCTTGATGGCCTCGATGAGAGGCGTGACCTCGACCGTAGCCATCGCGGTGTGCTGAGCAGGCAGCAACTGACGGAACTTCGGGAACTCGGCGTCGAGGAGGCGCGTCGTGGTGCGGCGTCCGTCGTTGACGATGCCGAGGAGTCCGTCGTTTCCGATGGTCGTACCGGAACCGAGAGCCAACTCGACCGGCGAATTTGCATTGCCGGCAAGCGTTTTCGCGGACTCGGACAGAGTCTTCGCAGGGATGAGAACAGCAGCCTGGACGTCAGGGTTTGCCGGAGTCCACTCGAGTTCACGAACGGCGAGACGGAAGCGGTCGGTAGCGGCGAGGACGATCGAATTCTGTTCGATCTCGACACGGATACCCGTGAGCATCGGAAGGGTGTCGTCCTTGCCGGCTGCAACGGCTACCTGGCTGATGGCTTCGGAGAACAGGTCGACGGGAATGGACCCGGACTGCTGCGGAAGCGTCGGAAGCTGGGGGTAGTCCTCGACCGGCATCGTGGGCAGGGAGAACTTGGCGCTTCCGCACGAGATGAGCACGCGAGTGCCCTCGAGGGTCACATCGACCGGCTTGTTGGGAAGCGACTTGGTGATATCGGCAAGGAGGCGTCCGGAGACGAGTGCCTGACCTGCAGTCGTGACATCTGCCGAGACGCGGACCTGCGCAGATACCTCGTAGTCGAACCCGGAAACGGTGAGGCCGGCTTCGGTTGCGTCGAGAAGAACTCCGCCGAGAACCGGCACAGGCGGCCTCGAGGGCAGGCTACGAGCAACCCACGCTACTGAATCAGCGAACTCTTCCCGGGAAACGCGAAACTTCAGGCTTCCAAGCTCCATCGCCGGGTTATTCCTCTCGGTAGGCATGTTCGTCTGCTGCGGATCTGCATCAGCTCACTTGAAGTCTGACACAGACCAAGCGATGCCCACCGTATGCCCTCGAGGGCGCAAGTGGAAAGCCGAAGCCGGGACGAGCGCAGCCTGAGGCGAGGTTCTCAACAGGAGTTGTCCCCAGAACTATTTTCAAAGAGCTTTTCCTAGGAAATTCTCAGTAGTAGTAATAAGTCCTGTGCAATCTGTGGAGCAACGGTTGTCGACGCTGGTAGGTCCCCTCGAGGGCCTGTGCACTTCTCGAGGACAGACTCGAGGACCAATCGACCCCCTCTGTGCACTCTCTGAAAGTTTTCGGATTCCTCCTCGAGAACTCCACAGACTTTCGGAGTTATCAACACAGTTATCCACAGATGTGAATACTTTTCACAAGAAACGAAGAGTTTGTTCTTATCGGCGTGTCCGACTCCGGCGTGTCGTCCCTCGAGGTGGACAACCGCCCTCGAGGGGACCACACGTGGAACCCTTCGAATACACCGATGCCGCTCGAGGGAACCTCTGCCTCGAGCGGCATCGATCGAAATAAGTGCAGGTCAGCGCTTGGAGCGCTGCTTGATCCTTGCGGTCAACTCCTGAACCTGGTCGTACACCTTGCGGCGTTCCGTCATTTCCTTACGGATCTTCTTGTCGGCGTACATGACCGTCGTGTGGTCACGGCCGAACGTCTGACCGATCTTCGGCAATGACAAATCAGTGAGCTCACGGCACAAATACATCGAGATCTGGCGGGCCTGAGCGAGTGGCCGGGCCTTACCCGGCCCACACAGGTCGTCGATCGACATGTTGAAGTATTCGGCCGTCACCGCCATGATCGTCGCCGCGTTGATCTCGAGGCTCGACGAATCGGGCATCAGATCGCGCAGGACCACCTCGGCCAACGTCAGATCCAACGGCTGGCGGTTGAGCGAGGCAAAAGCGGTGACGCGGATCAACGCGCCCTCGAGTTCACGAATGTTGCGCTCGATACGGCTGGCGATCAGCTCGAGGACGTCGTGCGGGACCTCGAGGCGATCCATCCTCGCCTTCTTGCTCAGAATCGCGATACGCGTCTCGAGCTCAGGCGGCTGAACGTCGGTGATCAGGCCCCATTCGAAGCGCGTCCGCAGACGCTCCTCGAGGGTTGCCAACTGCTTGGGCGGACGGTCCGAGGAGACGACGATCTGCTTGTTCGCGTTGTGCAAGGTGTTGAAGGTATGGAAGAACTCCTCCTGGATACCTTCCTTGCCTTCGATGAACTGGATGTCGTCCACCAGCAGGACGTCCGTTTCCCGGTATCGACGTTTGAACGCGACCTTGCGGTCGTCACGAAGACTGTTGATGAAGTCGTTGGTGAATTCTTCGGTCGAGACGTACTTGACCCGCATGCCGGGGAACAGTCGCTGTGCGTAGTGGCCGGCGGCGTGAAGAAGGTGCGTCTTGCCCAGGCCCGAAGCTCCCCAGATGAACAAGGGGTTGTACGCACGCGCCGGCGCCTCCGCGATCGCGACGGCAGCGGCATGAGCGAATCGGTTGGACGATCCGATCACAAAAGTGTCGAAGGTGTACTTCGCGTTGAGACTGTTCGCGCCGGACCCAGAAGCAGAAGGAGTAGCGGGCGGCTTCGTGAAGTACGACGGCCACGATTCGTGAACGCTCGCGAGTGCTTCGCGGTCGTCGTCGACTTCTTCGGTCTCGGCAGTCTCGGAGTCCGAAGGTTCGCCGTCACCTTCGGTGAATCTGCGCCGACGGTATGCGCCCGATGAGTTGACCGACTCGAACTGACGGCTGCCCGTGCGCTCCTCGACCGGTTCGGCGGGTGCGTCGGCATCGTCTTCGAGTGCGATGCGGACACCGAGTCCCTCGACCTGGCCGCCGAGGTGGCGTCCGAGTGCCTGCAGGATCGGCTCGCGTAGATCGCGCTCGATCGTCTCTTGAGCAAATGGCGATGGAACCGAGAGGAGTGCAAAACCCTGAGCAAGTGTGAGAGGCCTCACCAGACGGACAAATGCCTTCTGCTTGCTGCTCAAAGCCGGAAGATTACTTCCGGGGTCATCACTCGTGAGTTCTGCAACCACGTCGACCCAGACCCGTGCGAGCGCGTTGGGATCGTCGTTCACGTGGTTCCTTCCCGTGTTTCGCCGACAGTGGGTGTGCTGCAGCTGCCGAGCGTATGGCTGCGGCGTCGAATGATTCGGTGGATTACCACCCGGGGTGAGAACCCCGTAACAGGCTACGAATATGCCACCTGGGCTGTGTTTCCACACAATTATCCACAGATGTGGACAAACCTGCACTGAGTCGGTTTTTTCGTCAACCAAATTCGTCAAAGTGATCGAGAAATTGATCTACCTGCAACTTTGTCGGAACTCGAGGCGTTCGCCACTTGGTGTCGGGGATGCGTCAACACTCACAGCCCTGTGGATGAATGTGGAAACTCGGGATTCGGGGTCGCATCCGGCGCTCGCGCCCGTATGTGCTGATGAGGCCTTGTCGAGAGCATGCGCCGGTGGAACTGTCCGGGTTGCCTTCGGGTCACCTGCAGTCCGTAGCGGAACTGTTGCCAAGGTCACACTTGCCGCCGCGCTCGAGGTCACGGACGTAGGCACACCGCGAATGGAATCTGCGGAATTATGGAAGTATCGGCGTGTCGCCGCGGTTGCCGCGGGAGGGCTCCGAATCGGGCTGGTTTGACCTTGGCAACGGTGGTAAGTAACCTCGAACGGTCACCCGCTGGTGGTGATCGCTTCGTGCTGGCTACATATGTCAGGTCGGATCGGTCTTCCAAGCCACAACGAGTGAAGTTGATTGTTCTGTACCTGTTGGATCCAAAGGCGCCGTAAGGCGTCGATCACTGAATGACGCCGGGAGGCGTCAATGAACTTCGAGGAGTGTTGACCGTGGCCAAGGGCAAGCGGACGTTCCAGCCGAATAATCGCCGCCGCGCGCGTGTTCACGGCTTCCGTCTTCGTATGCGTACCCGTGCGGGTCGTGCAATCGTTTCGGCGCGTCGCCGTAAGGGCCGCGATTCCCTCACCGCCTGATCTGATTTCGAGTTCAGGAGCTCGGGGTGTTGCCTGAGCCGTCTCGGTTGCGTCGCCACGCGGATTTCTCCGTGGCGGTGCGACGCGGGCGTCGTATGGGAAGACGCGACCTTGTCGTGCACGCGTTCGATCGCGAGCAAGTAGAGGCGCTGGTAGTAACAAATCACGGTCCCCGTTTCGGGCTGATCGTGAGCAAGGCTGTCGGGCCGGCGGTGATTCGACATCGAGTCGCACGCCGGCTTCGTCATATCTGTGCAGATTTCGTCGGGCAGGTTTCGCCGGAGACGGACGTGGTTATCCGCGCACTTCCGGGCGCAGCTACCGCCAGTTCAGCCGAACTGGCCAAGCAGTTGCGTGGGGGCCTGACCAAAATGAACCTATTGGTGTCGGTAAGTGAAGAGCCATGAGTACTCCGCTCTCTGAGCAGATCGAGACTCCCAGAGCCTCCCGTGTCATCACGGTGTTGAAGGCTGTGCGTCGCGCTCCCGCCACTGTTCTCATCTTCTGTATCGAGTTGTACCGGACGTATGTGTCGCCCTTGAGGATGCCGACCTGCCGGTTCACCCCTACCTGCAGTGAATACGCGGTCGAAGCGCTGCGCACTCACGGGGCGATCAAAGGCCTTTTCTTGACTGTGGTGCGGTTGGCGAAGTGTGCCCCCTGGCATTCTGGAGGGTGGGACCCTGTCCCTGCCCGTCGTGACCGTGATGCGGGTAGCCGCCATAGCTGTCCGGAAGCACGCGCAGCGTGTCACAGTCCGACGGACGAACAGAGGAGTACTTAGAGCCGTGCTCAATTTCATTTACTATCCGGTATCCGCGATTCTGTGGGTCTGGCACAAGGTCTTCGGGTTCATTCTCGGCCCGGACAACGGAATAGCCTGGGCGCTCTCCGTGGTGTTCCTGGTGTTCACCTTGCGTGCGGTTCTGTACAAGCCGTTCGTGAAGCAGGTCCGCACGACCCGCCAGATGCAGGAACTGCAGCCGCAGATCAAGGCATTGCAGAAGAAGTATTCGGGCGACCGTCAGCGCCAGGCCGTCGAGATGCAGAAGCTCCAGAAGGAGCACGGATTCAACCCGATCATGGGCTGTCTTCCGGTCTTGGCTCAGGCTCCGGTGTTCATCGGTCTGTTCCACGTCCTGCGCTCGTTCAACCGCACCGGCACCGGCATGGGCCAGCTGGGCATGAGCGCCGAGGACAACCTCAACACCCCGAACTACGTCTTCTCGGCCACTGACGTCCAGTCGTTCCTGGATGCTCGTCTGTTCGGCGCGCCCATCTCGGCCGCGATCACGACGCCGGTTGCGCAGCTTCAGGCTTATGTCACCGAGAACGTTCCCGAGCTTCCGTCACGCCTGAACATCATTCTCGTGGCCGCTCCGTTGATGATCATTGCCAGCATCGCGACCCACTTCAACTCACGCGCTTCCGTTGCCCGTCAGAGCGAAGCAGCTGCCGCGAACCCGCAGTCCGCGATCATGAACAAGCTCGCGCTGTACGTCTTCCCGCTCGGTGTTCTGGTCGGTGGACCGTTCCTTCCGATCGCGATCCTCCTGTACTGGGTGTCGAACAACATCTGGACCTACGGTCAGCAGCACCTCGTCTTCCGCAAGATCGATGCCGAAGAAGAAGCGAAGAAGCAGGAAGCGATCACTCGCCGCAACGACAATGCGCCCAAGCCCGGTGCCCGTCCCGATCCCGGTAAGAAGAAGGGATCCCCGGCTGCGCTGAAGACCGCGGATTCAGCCGACGACGACGGTGACGCCCCGGAAGTTTCGCTCAAGAAGCCACAGCCGAAGCCCTCGGGTTCCAGTGGTGGTTCTACCTCGAAACCGAAACAGAACCGGCCACAGAGCAACCGCGGCAACTCCCCCAAGCGCAATAAACGGCGCTGATCCAGGAAAGAGAACGACCAATGTCCAGTGAAGCTGACATCGTTGTGGATGGAGAGAACGCAGACGTGAGCACCGAGACCACTGCGCCGGTTACCGATGTGGATGTAGACATCGACGATTCCGATGACGATTTGATCGAAGAGGGCGAGATCGCCGGCGACTACCTCGAGCAGTTGCTCGACGTGCTCGATTTCGACGGAGACATCGACCTTGACGTCGAGGGCGATCGGGCGATCGTCAGCATCGACGGCGGCGACGACCTGACCAAGCTTGTGGGACGCAAGGGTGAGGTTCTGGATGCTCTCCAGGAGCTGACTCGTCTGGCTGTTCAGCAGTCGACCGGAGAGCGCAGCCGCTTGATGCTCGACATCGCCGGGTGGCGTGCAGGCCGGCGCGAGGCACTCAGTGCTCTCGGTGCGGAAGCTGCACAGCGTGTTCTCGAGACCGGCGAACGCGAAGAGCTTGCTCCGATGACGCCGTTCGAACGCAAGATCGTGCACGACGCCGTCGCCAAGGTCGCCGGTGTTTCCAGCGAGAGCGAAGGCGCTGAGCCGTCTCGCCGAGTGGTTGTCCTCAAGGACTGACACTCCCCTTGTAAACGAAAGCGGGCCCCGGATTTCCCGGGGCCCGCTTTTGTGTCCGAGAGGTGTTTCACGTGAAACCGAATCCGGCGGCACGGTGAAGGTCCGGTGCCTATCGTTGTCGACATGTCCAACGAGCGCTCCGGATTCCCTCTCGGATTGATGACCCTTGGGGCCTTGATAGGGATGCTCGTATGCGGCCTGAGCTATTGGCCCGTGGTCTTCGAACTACAGCAGAAAATGGAAGTCCAGTCCTTTCCGCCGGGCGGTCTGAAGTATTGGCTCTGCTGGTTGTTGCCGCTGGGAGTAGTCGCCGTCGTATTCATTCCACTTGCACTGGCATGGCGATCCGGGAGACCGGTCATGCTCAGCTTCGCGATTGCCTTCTTGTTCGTCGGGGGTGCACTGTGCATGTTCGGATATTCGATCGACAACATGCCGTATTACATGTGAGCCCCTCCCCTCCCCCAGGAGGAATAGTCGGCCTTCGTTTCACGTGAAACCGGATCGATGGTTGTTGCCCCGAGCCCTCGAACTCCGCCCCAGATTGCCGCCACAATGGATCACCGACCTGATGTCGTCAGGCCTGCTGGCAAGGTCGTCACCTTCGGCGCTGGCATCCGATGACCGACAACCCGCCAGCCCTCACTTCGACGGCCCCCGGATTGGGGCGTCATCAACAACGATCAAGAAGGAGCAGCATCCGCACATGCACGTCGACATCGAAGGCGCCACCCGGATCGCCCGCCTCGCCGCAGAATTCGACTGGACCTGGGCCGTCGACGACCTCGAACCCTTGTGCGCACAAGCTGGATGGGAACTCGTCGAACTCAGGCAAGGTGGCGGCTCGATACGAACGAACCTTCATGTCAGTCGGCCGAAGGCGAACATGTTCAGGCGGAACCGTTCGATGCACTACATCTCAATCTTCGTCTCGGACCTGGCAGATCTAGGTATTCCCAAGGCAGAAGTTCGCCCGTTGCTGGTCGAGGGGTTCACCAACCTCGATGTTGCATTTACCGCACTCCTGGGGACAGCCACGAGCGCCGAACCCGGACCTGAGGCAACTATGCGGTGGGATCTGCCGAAAGCGGTCATCACACTGCACCGGGGTTTCAGTGCAATCCACCTCGCTCTGAAGAGTCCGAAGTATCAGGCATGGATGGATGAGCCCGAACCGGAGGACGAGGACTAGCGATCGAGGGCGGCGAGATCGCATCCGGTGTGGGAACAGGTTTGCGCACTCCTCACACGAATCGGACCACTCACATCGAATGGGCTTCGTCGCCACGCAAAGTCGATGATGCTGTTGCGGGCTTCGGGGTGAGATCGGCGGCGACTACTTTGCCAAGCAAACCGGAATCGACCTCATCTACACGGGCTCCGGTTCATAGACTGCGGACCGCGTCGGGGTAATCACGGGACCGCCCTGAGTTCGGTTGACTCGCGGGGTGTGCGATCGGCGTCGCGCCCACACCTGCTGCTGGTCTCGTCATGAGGGCGGATCCGGGCTGTACGAGGTGGAAGGACTTCGCGGTGCCCGGATCGAACTCGTAAGCGATCATCTTGTTGGTTCCGGGTTCGGTATGCACTAACGGGTAGTCGTAGTCTTTGCCGTCCAACAACTCCTGCACCAAGCGCGGATCTTAATCGCGCAGAGCCTGCAGCGCTTTCGAGTCCAGGCGCAGGAATTCATCCTGCGCATCGGGCAGGTCCCCTGCTCGACTTTGATCTTCCCGCCGACACCGGTATCCACATCGAAGGCGAACTCGCCATGCGCATCCTGTGATGCGAAGCTCCTTGGATTCGCGGTTTGTGATGCCAAGTCTCCGGTGTCCCGCAACAGGAGTGTCAAGCCGCCGGATGTATGGCTCGCAACAACCGGCGATGAGATAACGATGCTGTCCGGGACTTGGACTCGAAGCTCATCCGCGTCTAACAACAGATTGCGTCAGACTGACAGAGTCCGTTCGGCTGTCCGACGGCGGCAATTCTCTACAACCACTTTTCGTAAAAAATTGCCCATTTTGGGCCCGAATTCCATCCATGTAACTACCTACGGCAGTTTCGTCACTGTGATGATATTGAAAATCGACCGACTATCTCCATGCGACCTTCCGGCTATGTTTCACGTGAAACGGGTCAGATTTCGGCGAATTGTCAGCGCAATGTTTCACGTGGAACGTGAACCCCTCCCCTCCCCCACTTGAATTTTGGGCGGAATACTTCCCAAAGAATGAACGAGTCGGCAGACTCACAGCGAGTCGGTGTGCAGAAGCGAACACATGTCGGCTTCGGAGCGGATAATGATTTCGGTCTTGATTGTTGATTTCGCGGTTTACGCGGGAGGATGTTTCACGTGGAACAGAATGGTGCGGCGTCGGTTGACTGGGACGAACAAGAGACTGCGCGCGCAGTGTTCGGTGACAGATATGAGATCGCGGAACGGTACTACCAATCCCTGGCAACGGATGGTGTCGAGCGCGGGCTCATTGGTCCCCGTGAGGTTCCCCGACTGTGGGAGCGTCACCTTCTCAATTGCGCAGTGATCGGTGAACTGATCGCCGAAGGTGAGTCGGTTGTGGACGTAGGAAGCGGTGCCGGCCTACCCGGAATCCCTCTCGCGATCGCCCGCCCGGACTTGAAGGTGACTCTCGTCGAACCGTTGCTTCGACGCTCGGTGTACCTCGCGGAGTTCATCGAGTCCAACGGATTGGACGTATTGGTTGTCCGAGGGCGAGCCGAGGAATCGGGTGTTGTGAAGGAAGCGGGCGGTGCGGACGTGGTCACTTCGCGGGCCGTGGCGCCTCTGGAGAAGCTCGCACGTTGGTCCCTCCCACTCATTCACGAGCACGGTCGGATGTTGGCACTCAAAGGTTCGAGCGCTGCCGAGGAGATCGAGCGGGACCGAACGGCGCTCACTAAATTGGGCGCAGGTAAGTTGGAAATACTCGAATGTGGAGCCAAGATTCTCCGCACCCCCACCGTGGTGGTGAAGGCCGAACGTCTCCCGAAGCGTCGCCAGCGTTGATGATTTACACGCATGCAATCGAGAGCAATGTACAGATGATGAGAGCACCTAGTGATCGATTCCCAATCGAAGGAGCAGTCAATGTCGGGTCGATCTGAATCCGCCGTTTCACGTGAAACACCGAAGCAGCACACGAGCGCGGGTGCGGATCAGATCGTCAACGACGACGACAATTTCACCGCCCCCTACGCGGCGATCTCCTCGGAGGAGACTCCCATCGGGGCGGCCGCGCATCGAGCGAGCCAGGTGCTTCACCCCCATTCGGTGACACTGCCGAAGCCGGCGTTCCGCCGCGTGATCACCATCGCGAACCAGAAGGGTGGCGTCGGGAAGACGACGACCACGGTGAACCTTGCGTCGGCGCTCGCCCTTCAAGGGCTCACTGTCCTCGTGGTCGATTTGGACCCTCAGGGCAACGCCAGCACGGCTCTGGGCGTCGTCCATACCTCGGGCACCCCCTCCAGTTACGAGTTGCTCATAGGCGAAGTGAAGGCCCCGGAGGCGATCCAGACCAGCCCGCACAGTGAGCGCCTTCTCTGCATCCCGGCAACGATCGATTTGGCGGGCGCCGAGATCGAATTGGTGTCCATGGTTGCCCGCGAGAATCGACTCAAAGGCGCGCTCAACGACAAGGTGCTCGCAGAGCTCGACGTCGACTTCGTCCTCATCGACTGTCCGCCCTCGCTGGGGCTGCTGACCGTCAACGCGATGGTTGCTGCCAAGGAAGTCCTGATCCCGATCCAGTGCGAGTACTACGCCCTCGAGGGGGTCGGTCAGTTGCTCCGCAACATCGAACTCGTCCAGGCTCATCTGAATCCGGATCTGCATGTCTCCACCGTCCTACTGACGATGTACGACGGGCGTACCAAGCTCGCCGACCAGGTCGCCGAAGAAGTACGCAAGCACTTCGGCGAGGCCGTGCTGCGCGCTGTGATTCCCCGAAGTGTGAAGGTTTCCGAGGCTCCCGGATACGGAATGACAGTTCTCGATTACGACCCAGGTTCACGCGGCGCCATGAGTTACCTCGACGCCGGACGAGAACTTGCCGCCCGCTCTGCCACCACGACGACCCAGGAGCAGTGAGATGAGTCAAGCACGCAAAGGTGGATTGGGCCGCGGCTTGGCTGCTCTCATCCCCACTGGGCCGGCCACGGCACCGGGTCTGGGTTCGGCTGCAGCGGACGTCGTAATCGGCGTCGACAAGCGCAACCCCTCCCCTCCCCCACCGACGAAGGCGGCTCCGAAAACACCGAAAGCCACCAAGGCGACGGCGGCGAAGGCTCCGGTGGAAGCTGAGCCGGAGACCGAACTCGAGCCGACCGGCGCGGTCTATCTCGAGATCGAACCGAGCCTGATCGAGACGAACCCGAAGCAGCCTCGCAGCGTTTTCGACGAGGAAGCGCTCGCGGAATTGGTTCACTCGATCCGCGAATTCGGCTTGATGCAGCCGATCGTGGTCCGTCGTCACGGTGACAAGTACCAACTTGTCATGGGTGAGCGTCGCTGGCGTGCGAGCCAGGAAGCCGGGCTGGAGAAGATTCCGGCGATCATTCGTGAAACCGATGACGACTCGATGTTGCGCGACGCGCTCCTCGAGAACATCCATCGAGTGCAGTTGAACCCCCTCGAGGAGGCAGCGGCGTATCAGCAGTTGCTCGAGGAGTTCGAAGTAACCCACGAAGAATTGGCCAATCGGATCGGACGTTCGCGTCCCGTCGTGACCAACATGATTCGTCTGCTGAAGCTGCCGGTGGCGGTTCAGCGCCGCGTTGCGGCTGGAGTACTCTCGGCCGGCCATGCTCGCGCACTGCTGTCCCTCGAGGCGGGTGCCGACGCTCAGGAAGTCATGGCGGCACGCATCGTCGCCGAAGGAATGTCGGTTCGCGCGACGGAGGAAGCCGTCACTCTTGCCAACCGGGCGGACAATGAGATCGCTCCCCCGCAGAAGCGCAAGCCCATCGTGATGCCGGGTCTGCAGGATGTGGCCGAGCGGTTGTCGGACTCGTTCGACACTCGGGTGACTGTCAGTCTGGGCAAGCGGAAGGGAAAGATTGTGGTCGAATTCGGCTCGGTCGACGACCTACAACGCATCGTCGGAATGATGGAAGCGCAGAAATCGACGTAGTGAACTCGGATGCCCGTTTGGTGACGTAATGACGATGACCGGGCACACCACCTATTTTCGTCACTGTGACGAAAATAGGTGGTCCGAGCTTCTCGAAATCTTGAACCGGGACGAAAGATGTTGAACAGCAATACATTAGAGCGATCAACTCTCGCGCCACTGCCGACTCGGTACAGCTGGCCTATCCTGGAGAAGAAAAAAGCGGCGGGCGAACATCAAAACCGCTTCGGGGACCTACGGAGAGTGAGTTAGTCAGTGTCGACTCACGTCATCACCTCTCTCACGCTCGACAGCCTCGATCAGCTTTCCGCCCATGCGCGTCGATGCGTGTTCTGGGAGATGGACCCGGGCGCGCTTCACGACGCCCGAGGATTCTGCGATCAGGAATTCGAGAAGGAAGCCTGGCTGTCGATGGTCATGCTCGAGTGGGGTTCATGCGGCCAGGTCGCCGTCCGCGACGGAAAGCCGCTCGGCAGTGCGTTGTACGCCCCTCCCCGCATGATCCCGCGCGCGCAACTGTTTCCCACAAGCCCGGTCAGCTCGGACGCAGTGCTTCTGACAAGCCTTCGTCTCGAGCCCTCGGGCGTAGAGGAAGAACTGGGGCCAAGCCTGCTGGCCGCTGTCGTGTCAGATCTGGTTCGACGAGGAGTTCGTGCGCTCGAGGCATTCGGTATCCGTAGCGACGACTTGGGACCTGCTTCCGACGTGGCCAGCGCAACGGCCGCTCTGGAATGTTCACCCGCAGAATGCATGATCAGTGCCGAGTTCCTCGAGGATTACGGTTTCGAGGTCGTGGCACCGCACCATCGCTATCCGCGGCTTCGTCTCGAACTCAATCGAGATCACGAATGGAAAGTCGACGTCGAAGAAGCCCTCGACCGTCTACTGAAGGCCGCAGCTCTCGAAATGATGGAGATCAGCGAGCTCGCCAGAGTGTGAGCGGGTGCCGACCGCAGGACCTACGAAATGCGGTCGGCTACCGAAAGTTCTTCTGCGAGAAGCTCGGCGAAGGTGAAGGTACCGGTCGGCTGATCGTCTTGACCGAGCAGATACAGCCGTTTGACCGAGATCAAGATGGCTTCGGCGATGGTGTCACGCATCCGCGGATTCGTCAGTACCGCAACGTCGGACGCGTTGGACAGGTAGCCGAGATCGATCTGCACCGTCGGCATGTTGGTGAGGCGCAACAACTCCCACGTCCGACCGTGAGTTCTGCAGTCCCGCAACGGAGTTCGCGCAACGATCTCGCGCTGAACGAAACCGGTCAACACCTGCCCGATCATCGAGACCGAACCGTGCGAATTTCCGAAGTGGAAGCTCGCGACGCCGTTTGCCGACGGGCTCGAGTTGCTGTCGCAACGCAGGGAGATCATCAGATCCGCGTCGAACGCATTGGATGTCAGTGCGCGCTCGGCCTCGGTGGGATCGGCGTTGTGCGGGCGGGAGAGGAAAGTTTCCATCCCGGTTGCAGCCATCCGCCCCTCGAGGCGCATGGCCAAATCCCAGAGGATGTCAGCTTCGGAGATGCCGTTGACGATGTTGCCCGTCGACGGCCCGCCGAGGCCGGGATCGATGACGATGCGCTTACCGCCAAGCTGCGGGCCCTTACGCCGCACCAGTTCCTCTTCGCTGATCGCATGTGGGGAACCACCGGTGACGCGGGTTCCCAGAAGTTCCAGCGAACGGAGTGTCTGTGGGCCGCAGATACCGTCGGCAGCGATCCCGATTTCACGCTGGAAAGACGAGAGAGACTCGTGGGTCTGTGGACCGAAGAAACCGTCGACCCGGCCTGCGTAGAAGCCCAGATCTTGCAGTTTTGCCTGCAGCGCTGCGACGTCGTCGCCGTACAGCGGCGCGGACAACTGGTAGATCAACGTACGGGCACCCAGGCGGTACGAGGCCTCACGAAGTGACCGATAGGTTGCCGGGCCCACAATGCCGTCGACAAGAAGCCCACGCTGCTGCTGGAAGGCACGAACGGCGCTGTCGAGTTGATGATCGAAGATGGCGTCGGGTGCAACCCAGTGGGCACCGTCGGCGCTTTCACGTCGAATGCCGGAAGTTCCGTGATGGAGGTATCCCAGCTTCGTCAATGTGCCCCGAATCTCGGCGACGGCCGGGCCGTGATCGCCGTGTCGGAGTCTGTGCATGCGTGAAAGCCTCTCGGATCGGTTAACGAATTCGATCGATGTGCCTGGTCGTAGACCCGATCAGGCACATCGATCGATTATCTCAGAAATTCTGTGGATTGCGAGAATCCACGATGCTCACCCAGCCGTCAGAGAACGTCTGCGAGGTCCTTGAGCAGCGCGGCCTTGCCCTTGGCGCCGACGATCGTCTTGATCGGCTTGCCGTCCTTGAACAGGATCATCGTCGGGATCGACATGACCTGGAAATCGCGCGCGGCCGCGGGGTTGGCATCGATGTCGAGCTTGGCGACGGTCAGCTTCTCGCTGTTCTCGCCGGCGATCTCCTCGAGGACCGGGGCGACCATCTTGCACGGGCCGCACCAGGTTGCCCAGAAATCGACCAGAACGGGCTTGTCGCTGCCCAGGACGTCCTGCTTGAAGGAATCGTCGGTGATGGTGACGGTATTCGACACTGTTACTCCTCGAGGGTTGGGTACGACAGCTTGGTGAATCAGGGAGCGCCGACGACGTCGACCGTGTGGCCGGCTGCGTCGAGCGTGTTGGCGGTGATGTCGCCGCGGTCGGCCAGCCAGCGTTCGGCGTCGATTGCTGCGGAGCATCCGGTGCCGGCAGCGGTGATCGCCTGACGGTACGTGTGATCGACCAGGTCACCGGCAGCGAAGACGCCGTCGACGGAGGTCGCGGTGGAACCGGGAGCGACGCGCACGTATCCGGCGTCGTCGAGATCGACCTGGCCCTTGACGAGCTCACTGCGCGGGTCGTGGCCGATGGCGACGAACATGCCGGTGATCTCGAGTGTGGAAGTTTCACCGGTGGCGGTGTCGCGCACGACGAGGCCGGTGACGCTGTTCTCACCGAGCACCTCGACGGGCTCTGCGTTGGTCAGGAAGCGGATCTTCTCGTTGGCCTTGGCGCGCTCGAGCATGATCCGTGAGGCGCGGAACTCCTCGCGGCGGTGCACCAGAGTGACCGAGCGAGCGAAGCGGGTGAGGAAGGTTGCTTCTTCCATCGCGGAATCGCCGCCGCCGACCACGACGATGTCCTGGTCACGGAAGAAGAAGCCGTCGCAGGTGGCGCAGGCGCTGACGCCGCGGCCGAGGAGGCGTTCTTCACCGGGAATGCCCAGGTAGCGGGCTGCTGCGCCCATGGCGAGGATGATCGCGTGCGCGGCGTAGGTTTCGCCGTTCGCGACGACGGTCTTGATCGGGCCGCTGAGGTCGATCTCCTCGACGTCCTCGGTGCGGATGTCGGTGTCGAAGCGCAGTGCCTGCTCACGCATCTGTTCCATCAGATCGGGGCCCATGATGCCCTCACGGAATCCGGGGAAGTTCTCGACCTCGGTGGTGGTCATGAGGGCGCCACCGAACTGGGTTCCCTCGAAGAGCACGGGCTGAAGCTCAGCGCGCGCGGTGTAGACACCAGCGGTGTAGCCGGCCGGTCCGGAACCGACAATGATGACGTCATGGACCGCGGGCGTGGTTTCCAGCTGGGTGGTCATGCGAGCCTTCCAATAGTGAGTGCAGACCCTCCGCTTCTTGGAGAGCCGTACCGATCAACACCAGGATAAGGGGTGTTGTTCCCGCACTCCGCTGGAAAGTGGCTCACAGCCGGCAGCTCACAGCGCGGGACTCACTGGGCGGGGCGCGGTGCCTCCCGAACCACCAGCGCGTCCCGAACCACACAGCGCGTGCCGGTGTAGATGGTGGGCATGCACTTGTTGCAGTGGATACACAGACCCTCGTCGACGCTCTCGGCCTGAAATTTGTTGACCAGTTGTGGGTCCCTGAGCAGTGCGCGCGCCATGGCGACGAACTCGAATCCTTCATCCAGTGCGTGCTCGATGGTGTCGACGCGGTTGATGCCGCCGAGCAGGATCAGTGGCATCCTCAGCGCCTGTCGGAACTGACGGGCGAAGGGCAGGAAGAAACCCTCCTCGAACGGGTACGTCGGAAAGATTTTGGGACCGTAGAACTTCAGCCCGTACCCGACGAGTTTGGGTTGGGAGGCGACAAACTCAGCCAGTGGGACCTCGCCGCGGAAGAAGTACATTCCGTTGAGAAGTGAACTGCCACCGGTCAATTGCATCGCGTCCAGGTGGCCGTCGGCTTCGAGAATCTGGGCTATCGGCAGGCTCTGGTCGAGCCACAGACCTTTCGGCACCCCATCGGACATGTTGAATTTCGCGGTGACCGCCACGCTGGATCCAGCGGCCACTCGCACCGCTTCGATGACTCGACGCGGATACTCGGCGCGCTTGGCGACGCTGCCACCGTATCGGTCGTGGCGTTTGTTCAGATTGGGGCTCATGAACGAACTGAGTAGATAGTTGTGACCGAGATGGACCTCGATGGCGTCGAATCCTGCGTCCACTGCGACGCGGGCGGCCCGTTCGAAGTCGGAGACAACACCGTCGAGTTCGGCAAGTGTCGCGCCTTTGACGAGGCCCATTGCGGGCGGACTCAGCCGGGTCGACGGCGCCAGGGTCTTCGTCTTGTTGGAAAGCGTGTTGGCAACCAGTCCCGCGTGGCCGATCTGCGCCGCGGCAAGCGCGCCTTCTGAGTGGACGGCGTCGGTCAGTCTGCGTAGTCCCGGCAGCGCGCGCTCGTCCATGACAAGGGTGTCGCGGTGGACTCGTCCACCTGGTGAGACCGCGCAGTAGGCGACGGTGGTCATCGCGGCCCCGCCCCGAGCCACTTCGGCGTGGAAGTTGATCAGATCGTCCGAGACCGCTCCCCGGGGCATGACGCCCTCGAACGTTGCAGCTTTGACGATGCGGTTGCGCAAGGTCAGAGGGCCGAGACGTGCGGGTTCGAATATCGACGGTGTGGGCGCTGTGGTCATTTTCAACTTCCTGCGGCGGCCTGATCTTTACGATGCCAGTGGACTCGTAACTACGACGATATAGCGCCTACTCCCAATCTGTCCGACAATTCGACACGATGAACGCCACAGGATCAGGTCGCCCACGAGACCCACGCATCGACGACACAGTCCTCGAGGTCACCCGAGCGATGCTGCTCGAGGTCGGATGGGAGCAACTCAGCCTCCGGGCGATCGCGGCACGGGCAGGGGTCAGCCGAGCCTCGATGTCACGACGATGGCCGTCGAAGGCACATCTAGTTCTCGGGTCGATCCTGGGTGCGACACCAGACCTGACACCGTTCGAGGGCACCGATCGCGACGGCTGGATCCGTTGGGTGGTGGAGGGAAGTGCTCAGCTATTCTCGCGGCCCGAGGTTCGCGCCGCGTCACCGGGACTGCTGGCTGCGCTGCGCGACCATGACGATTTACGCAACGAATTGTGGCGCGGTTTCAGTGGGCCGAGCACGCAACTCTTCCTTCAGAATGCTGACGATCCCGAATCGGCACTGCTCGATGCCAAGGCCGTGCTGGTATTGGCGGCCGGAGCAGCGATGTTTTCGAGTCTGATAGCGGTCGAGGACGATACGGATGCGTTGCGCGGGAGAATCCTCGAGCTCCTGCTACCCGCGGCAATACCGCGCTGACCATCGAAGTCAGCCGATGTTCTTGACCGACAACGTATTCGGATTCCCGTCGCTGCAGTTGATCCCAACGGTGAGTGCAGTGATCTGGCGCGGCTGCGATCCCGCGAAGAGGAGGACTATCGCAGGTGCACCGGCGATGCGAACCTCACCCGAGCCGAGCACAGGCCTGCCCTCGTCGATGCCATTGGCGCTCAGGCAGCCGGCAAGCTTGGACGGATCATCCAGTGGTCCAAGGTTTTTGGATCCGATGAATGAAAGCAGGGACGCCGAATCCGGATCGTCGACAGCAGATGTCGCCGGTGTGCTTGGTTGAGCGACAACGCTTTCGGCAGGTTCGGAATCTCGGGTTCCGATCACAACGATCACGAAGGCCACCAACACGGCTGCTGCGGCACCGAGCACCCACGCTTGTGGGCGTCGCCGGAACGGCACGACGGTTGTCTCTGCTGATGGCTCGACCTGGCCGGACTGTAGATCCAGTGCCGAATTGATTCGCTCGGCAAGCGAATTCGGAATCCGTTCGTGGGAGGCCTCGCGCGAGTTCAGTGTCGCGAGTGATGCTGTGACGCTGTCGAGAGTAGTGACAAATGCATGGGCGTCGGCGTCTGCGTGCACCAGCGGCCACAGAGCTGCGCTGGTTTCGGGATCGAGAACCCCGGCGTGAAGATCCGCCAAGAGGTCCTCCGAAAACGGAGGCGACGGAACGCGAACAGACGGATCTGTCATGAACCCTCCCTCGGCAGTCGGTGTGGACGCTTACAAGATAGGACGCGGCCGGTTCACGAATGGTTCCCGCCTTCGCGAAAGTCCTCCAACTGGGCGGCGAGGCGCTTGCGCGCGCGGGCGCAGCGACTCTTCACGGTCCCTACGGGCACTCCCAACCTCTCGGCGGCCTCGGCCACCGGATACCCCTCGACATCGACGGCGACGACGGCAGCGCGCTGCTCAGGGGGCAGCGATGCCAGCGCTTGTTCGACGGTCAGGCTCATGTCCACTCCCGCCGCGTAATCGCGGTGATCACGGGGTTCCTCCGCATTCTCGGAAGACAGAGAGAACGCGGCCCGCGATTTGTTGCGTCGGATCCGGTCAAGGCAGGCATTGACCACGATGGTGTGGAGCCAACTACGCACCGCCGCATCGCCGCGGAACTTCGCCGCCTTGCGGTGCGCGGAGAGCAGACCCTCCTGGAGTGCGTCTGCCGCGTCCTCGTCCGAGTAACTCGTACGCCGGGCAACGTGCCACAGATGATCCTGATGCCGGACCAGTAGTTCACGGAACGCGTGTCGATCGCCCGCGACATGAGCGGTCAACAATTCGAAATCCGTCGGCTCGAGATTCTTGTTCTCGAAACTTCTGGATTCGAAATTTCCGGCTCCGCCCCCGGTGCCCCCCCGATAACTGTGCACGGGCGGATATTAGCCCAGTCGGTAGGTTTCAGAAGGGCCAAGGGCGATCACTTTGCAGCAGTGAATGCAATCTCCGAGATGGATGTCTGGTTTTGTCCGGATTCGGTGCTGAGCTGCGTAATCCAAACCAGGACATACTGACCCGAGCCGTCCGACGAGAGCGGAATGTCGGTCACACCGTTCTTCAGTACACCGGATCCGATTTCCTTGGTCTGATCCAGCGAAGTATTCGCAGAAGGGGCAGAACGGATTTCAACGACGGTTCCGGGCGAATCGGACGTGATCGCAATGTTTTTCAGGTTGGCCGCATCGGCGAGCGTCACCATCAGGCCGACGCCGTTCTTCAGGGACGGGAAGGGCTGGAAGTACGAGTCCGACGACCATGCGGTGGCCGGATTGCCGTCGATGGCGTTCTTCGCCGTTGCGGGCTGATCAGGCGTGCCCTGGGGCGAGAACACCGTTACGGCCGAGGCGGCTACCGGCACCGTTGCCGCCGCCGGTGCGGGGGCAGGTGAATTGTTCTCGGGCGCAGTAGCTTCAGTGGTCAGGCCGAAACTCTGCTCGCTGAGCGGGGTGTCGTTACTGCCGCCCGAGAGGAAGCTCGCTACCCACACCACAAGGAGAATCAGGACGATCACGGTGAAGACACCGAGCGCCGTCAGTGCCGCGAGCATCCGCGTCGACTTCTTCTTCTCGGCCTCGATGGCTTCGGGGTCGTTCAGTGCATGACCCGACGCACCCTGTTCGCGGTGGCCGAGACGAAGTGCCGGAATCATTTCCGTCTTGTCGTTGACGACGGACGCCTGATCGAGAATGTGCTGCACGGTGGCAGCAGTGCGGATTCCACTCTCCGACTGCAACGCTCGAACTGCCACGGCCGAGATGTCGAACGGAACCTCCGGACGGACGACCCGAGGTTCGACGATGTTGCCGTCGGCGCCGCGGCCGGCGGGAAGCAAACCACCGACGGGACCGGCGGACGGATCGGCGAGCGGCCAGCGCGCCGTGATGAGCGAGTAAAGCATGGCGCCGAGACCGCGGACGTCGCTGGTGGAATCGGCGTCGGCAAGCGTCGCCGGGAACGCCAGTACGGCGTCACCGTTGATGCTGATGCGAACGCGGTCCGGGTGATCGATGGACAACGCGCCGCCGGTGCGGTGGGCAGCTTCGGCAGCGGCCGCCAGGGCACGGATGGCGCGGGCTGCACCGATCGGTGACGGCGTGGTCTCGGCCATCTCACGCAGCGAGCGACCGGGAGTCCATTCGGCGACGACGATGCCACCCGAACTTCCGCGGACGACGTCGAGGACGCGAGCCAGACCGGGCGAGTTGATCCTTCCCAGGCGCAGTGTGCGCGAGAGAACCGCCTGCGGTCCGGACTGGCTGTCGTCGTCACCGCGCTGATCGGCGTCGACGAACGTCAGGGCTACTTCACGGTCGAGCTTGACGTCGAGAGCTTCCCAGAACTGCAGTCCGCGGGTTCCGCCGTGCGGAGCGAGCAGACGGTAGCGTCCGCCGGCGACAGAGGCGCCCGGGATGAGCTTGGGTCCACGGGGCATCGGTCGCTGGGCCGGTCGTGCTGCGGATCCGGCGGCAGGTGTGCGAGGCGCAGCGGGCGGCGGTGTCTGAGCTGCAGCCGTCTTCTGAGGTTCGGGTGCCTTCTTGTCCGAAGCAGGCGTCTTCGACGCGGGTGTCTTCGACACGGGAGCTGAAGGTGTCTTCGACACGGGAGCCGAAGGTGTCTTCGACACGGGAGCCGAAGGTGTCTTCGACACACTGACCGGAGGCACCGGCGGTGCGGCCTTCTGCACCGGCCGCTGCGCGGGCTGCTGTGGCCTCTGACCCTGCTGTGGCTTCTGGCCGGCAGATGCGGAGGAACTCGTGGATGCAGGTGTGCCCGACGATGCCGTTGACTTCTGTTCGGACGCTTTCACGGCAGAAGTCCCGGCACTCTTGTTGCCGGAAACGTTGTCGTCGCTCACCCTCGCTCCTTCTCCATCGATAGCCCGTCCCCGAATACGCGCGGGTTGCGATCCTGTACGCCCATGACCAGGGTACGGGAGCGCACCCGGTCGTTCTTGCTCGTTTGATTCCGTTCTGATTGCAGGAATCAGCTCGGTGACGTCGTCGTCGGTGTTGTTACGTGTGTCCGGTTCGGCGCGACCTGTCAGTGAACGAATCTTGCGGGAGACCGCAACCGTTACCGACAGAACTTCCGGAACCTTCTTGAAGTAGAGAATCGTGAAGGTGATCGCGAGCATCAGGATGCCGCCGACGGCGACGCGAACCATCGAGCCGGGTCCGCCGAAACGCTCGGTGAGTTGATCGAATCCGAGGACGCGGTCGACCGCGAGCATGGTCAGCGACCCGGCCAGCGAGGCGAGTACGACGGACCAGACTGTCTTGCCCACGTTGGCCATCTGCAGGTTTCCGAGGCTCCGGTGCAGGAGGTATCCGCCGATGACGGCGCCGGTGATGTATCCGAGACCGTTGGCCGCACCGAGCAGGATCACGACCTGATCGCTGTTGGAGGCGAAGACCGGAGCGAGCGCCGAGAATGCGATCTTCACTGCAGTGATGCCGAGAACGATCCACGTCGGCGTCCAGGCCTGTTCGCGGGCGTAGAACACACGAAGTTGGATCAGGACCAGCGCATACGGAATCAACGTGAATGCCGACCAGCTCACGGCAGTGCCGAGACGTTCGGCCTGTTCGGGTCCGAAGCGGCCGTAACCGTAAAGCGCTTCACCGACCTGCGGACCCATGAAGGTCAGGAACATGATGATCGGAACCAGCGTGATCATGGTCAGACGTGTCGCGACCGACAGATCGTCCACGACGGCCGGGGTGTCGTCGGCCGCAGCGTTGCGGCTCAGGCGCGGCATGATCGCGGTCAGAACCGTCACTCCGAGCACGCCGTACGGGAGCTGCAAGAGCAACCAGGCCTGGCTGTAGATGGCAGGGCCGGCTTCGTCGGCATGTGAGGAAATCTTGGTCGCGAAGATCATGCCCATCTGGCTGATCAGGACGTACAAGACGATGGCGACGGCCATGCCGCCGAACTGGCGCAGGCGATCGTCGAGACCCCACAGCGGCTTGAGCGAGATCTTCTCGCGGCGAAGCGCGGGGATCAGGCTGGCTGCCTGCACGATGACGCCGATGGTGATGCCGATGCCGAGGGTGAGCAGCTTGGCGTCGCCCATCGAGACCGGATCAAGCGAGATCTCGCCCGGAGTCAGGCGGTAGACCACGAGCACCACGAGGACGACGACGTTGTTGAGTACAGGAGCCCAGGCTCCGGGCTTGAAGATCTGCCTGGTGTTCAGAAACGCTGTGAACAGTGCCGACAGCCCGTAGAACAGGATCGCCGGCAGAAGTAGATACGACAGCGCCGTGGTCAGGTCGGTGCTGACCTTGCCGTCTTCGGACAGGAAGACGTATTTGGTGAGTACGGGTGCTGCCAGGGTCGCGAGTAGCGCGGCCATGCCCAGTAGGACGAGCGATGCCGTGAAGAGGCGTCGGACAAATGCTTCGCCGTGATCGGCGTCCTCCCGCTCGGCGCGGACCAGCACTGGGACGACGATCGCGGTCAGAACGGCGCCCAAGACGAGCTCCGCGATCATGTTCGGGATCTGGCTGGCCACGGTGAACGAACTGGCGATGGCCGGGCCGAGGACCATCAGGATCATCAACTGCTTGGCGAACCCCGTGATGCGGCTCGTCAGCGTCGCGATCGCGATGGAACCCGTCGCCGCGAGGAGGCGGGAGTTCGTCTCCTTACGATCACCGACCAGGGCGTGCGCGTCGGTGTCGAACTCGTCCGACTTGGTCGCCTGCCGATCGGCGAATTCCATCTCGGCTTCGCGATATCTGGGATAGTCGCGGATCACCGGGATGGTCATGGTGGGTGCGTCGTCGAAACGTGCGTCCGGGTTGACCGGCTGAATCGGGTAGCCGCGCTCCCACGGTGGCATCCGAGGATGCGAACGGGTCGTGGCACTCTTGCGGGTGATCGCCGAGCGGCGACCCTCCTCGGGTGGATTCCCGGTCATGAGCGTTCGTACCCTTCATCTGCTGGGTCCGGCTGACCCTTGAATCGATGCCACAGCCGTCGCCCTGCCAGGAACAGCAGCAACCCTCCCGCTGTCGCCGTCACGGCGGCCAGGGGACGACCGTACGCATTCGACCGTACGGTCACGCTGGTCGGCGTACCCAATTGGCGGCCATCTGTCGTGGTCAGCGAGAAGTTGACTTCCAGCTTGCGAGAATCGTTCATTTCCGCGGGCACAGTCAACTGTCGGCTACCTCGCGGCGGCAGCTGTTTGGGACCGATGTCACTGATCTGCATCTCGGGTGGGGCTTCCACACGCAGGTCGACGTTGATGGCGATGGGCAACTCGTTGCGCGCCACCAGCAGGAGCGGACTCTGCCCCGACGCGAGGGTGTAGACGCCGCCCGGCGACACCACACTGACGGCCCGGTACATCCCGTCGACGGCTTCGGTGACGTTGTCGGCGCGGATGGTCGCAGCGCGCTCCGCCCGATTGACCGATGCGGAGGCGACGTTGCGGCGATCCGCCAAGGTCATCGAGCGAAGTAGATCTTCGCGGAGCGGTGCCGTGAATCCCCGGGGGGTGAGCGAAGCCGCCGGATCGTCCACGAGCGATGCTTCGAGCCCGTCGATACGCGGAAGTTGGGTGGTTGCGGTCTCGACGACGGACGTCTGCGGACCGTCCTGGGTGGCTCGGTCCGGGTAGTCGAGCGTGGCGGCGTCAGTGGCCCCCGGTTGTCTGCCGAGTAGTGCGGGCAGGGCCTGAGGTGAGGCGAGGCCAGAGCGAATGAGGGTCGCGAGCATCGAGAGCACGGCGGTGGCGTCGTTGCTGTCCGCGGTCCACAGTTGCGGCGGCGCGAAGATCTGATTGCGCGGCAATGACGTGGGCGTCAGCGCGGCCCACGCCATCGCTCCCAGCGCGTCCTGGCGCCGGGCGCTGCGCGATTCGATGTCGATGGTCGGCGCGGTGTCGTCGGGGATGTACGACGGGACCTGCGGCTCCGAGCCGGTGGCGGCCAAGGCTGCGGCTGCCGAAGTGTCGAACGCAAGGGCGTCGAGTGAGCCGGTTATCCGCGACGACAGTTGCGGGGCTGCCGAGTCGACGGAGGTGTCAGCCACCATCGCTGTGGTGGGATTCACGCTCAGCACCTCTGCGGTGGCCGAGTCGAGGACACCCGAATCCGGCCAGACGAAATCTCGCAGTGACGTCACGCCGAGGATGTTGTCGACGATGTCTGCCGGGCGTGCG
Source organism: Rhodococcus sp. 5A-K4 (assembly GCF_046097995.1). NCBI lineage: Bacteria > Bacillati > Actinomycetota > Actinomycetes > Mycobacteriales > Nocardiaceae > Rhodococcus > Rhodococcus sp. 5A-K4. Next base: position 60,892 of record NZ_JBJURM010000025.1, on the reverse strand, counting down.
AGCGCGGTAGCCGTCAACTCCGGATTGGCCACCGAGGTGACCGCGGCGAGATCGGCCTGGGCGAACGGAACCGCCGTAGTGCACATCGAGGACGCGAGGGTCTTCACCCGGCCGAGCCATTGGTTGGCGGCGTCGCTGCCACGGCCTTCGTGCGACGGTCCGGTGGGATCTGACGAGTTGTCGGCCACGAGGTATCCGCGAGTCATGTTCTCGACGGTGATCAGAAGGTCAGGGTCGATTGCCAGGCAGAGCGCATCCGTGACGCGGCGATCGGTATCGCTCGCGGGCTTGGTGGCGTTCTCCACCGCATCGACCAACGCGTCCAGGCGCCCGCCGTCGGAAAGTTCGGTGGCAAGTTCGTCGTCGATCAGGCGCACGGGCTCGTTGACCGCGCCCGGGATTCCGCCGACGAGTCGTGGCGCGTCGGCCAGCGGCCACATGAGCGTGACGCCGATCGGGGCGGACGTGTCGGGGGGAACGACGGCCGTCGCCGACGAACTGGGTGTTCCGGATGTGGCGTTCGATTCGGCCGCGGCCGGCACACCGAGCACTGGGAGCAGGAAGCGTGCGTCGTCGAGTCGGGCGGCCCCGCCGTATTCCGGGGTGCCGTTCACGTTGACGAGCATCGGGTAGACGCCCGGTTCGGTGATGTCGAGAGACAACCCGGTTGTGCTCCGGAGCGGCAAGGTGAGTGTGAACTGCTTGGACTGGCCGGTGTCGAGGGTGGTGGCAACGGTGTCGAATTCGCCGACCGTGTCGAAAACAGCCTGGTCGAAATCGAGTGCTGCGCGCACGTCGGAACTGGAGTCGATCGCGGGAGCGCGTTGCAGCCTCACTCCGACGTCCTCGACGGGACGGTCACCGACGTTCTTCACCGTGCCCTTGACCACGACGTTGCGGTCGCTGGTTGTCGTCACGGTGGTCGGTGCGGTGGAGTCGATGGTCAGCTGCAGAAATTTGGCATCGTTGGTGTTTCGCGCCGGGGCGCGCTCACTGGGCTGGCTGGACGGAGCGGCCCAGGAGACGGCCGTCGTCGCGGGCCCGAAACCGACAGCGGCCATCACCAAAGCGGCCACCCCGGCCCGCCGCAGAGCCATTCTCATCCGGCGTCCGGTTCCTTCGGGTGCTGTACTCGCGGGATTTCAGGTCGGTGCATTTCAGGTCGCGGCATTTCAGCGATCATCTGCGATGCAAGTTCGGCCAGCTTGCGCTCGTCGGCGTATGCGAGTCGCTTGTGCAGTTCCGTCAGCGGCACCCAGGCGACTTCGGTGACCTCGATGTCCTCGTCGGAGAGTTCACCGCCGAGAAAGCGGAGGAGATAGTGGTGCACGGTCTTGTGGACGCGTCGACCTTCGGTCACGAACCAGTAGTCGATGCTGCCCAGCGGTGCCAGGACGGTTCCCTGGATACCGGTTTCTTCTTCGACCTCACGCATTGCGGTCTGTTCGGCCGTCTCACCTTGCTCGATATGGCCCTTGGGTAGCGACCAGAGCAGGCGTCCGCGGCGGTCGGTTCGGCCGATCAGTGCAGCGCAGAGGCGTTCGGGAGGTCCGCCCCAGCCATCGACGACCAAGCCGCCCGCAGAAGTTTCACGGACGGTTCGCATCAAAGGTTTATCGGGGTTGCCGACGGCAGGTCGACGCCGCGGGTTGCGGCGACTCCTGTTTGTTCGTTCGGCACCAGACACCTCATCGATACTAGTTGGCCTTGCAGCGTTGCCCGGTAACCCGCGCAAAGCGGTCTATCGCGTTCGTATGCGCGTTCTGCTATTTGCGCACCTTAAGTAAGCTCCTTTCACGTGACTGTCCCTACCTCCGATGCTGATCGCCGCCTACGACTGCTTGCCGACGCCACTGCAACGCTCGGCACGTTGTCCGACGTGTTGAACCCGCTCGGTGAGCGTTTTGCCGAGGCCGGTCACGAGCTGTTCCTGGTGGGTGGCAGTGTTCGCGACGCGATCCTGGGCCGCTTCAGTGGCGATCTGGACTTCACGACGGACGCCAGGCCGGAGAAGGTTCAGGCTCTGCTCAAGGGCTGGGTGGACAAGCAGTGGGACACCGGCATCGAGTTCGGGACCATCAGCGCCATCAAGCACGGCCAGGAGATCGAGATCACGACCTTCCGGGCCGACGCTTACGACCGTGTCTCACGTAATCCGATAGTCGAGTACGGAACGACGTTGGCCGACGATCTGGTGCGCCGCGATTTCACCGTCAACGCGATGGCGATGAAGATCGGCGCGGACGGTTCCTACACGTTTGTCGATCCGCTGAACGGCATGGACGCCCTGCTGGCCGGGGAACTCGATACGCCGTCGGCGCCGGAGAACTCGTTCAACGACGATCCGCTGCGGATGCTGCGCGCAGCCAGGTTCGTCTCGCAGCTTGGTTTCACGTTGAACAATCGCGTTTTCGAGGCCATCAAGGAGATGGCGTCGCAGATCGAGCGGATCACCGCCGAGCGTGTGCAGGTGGAGCTGAACAAAATGATGCTGGGCATGTACCCGGTGGACGGCATCAACATGATGGTCGACTCCGGACTGGCTGCATACGTGCTGCCCGAGGTTCCGCAGATGAAGCTCGAGATCGACGAGCATCACCAACACAAGGACGTCTACCAGCACTCCCTCACCGTGCTCCAGCAGGCGATCGACCTCGAAGAAGGCGATCCCGATCTCGTATTGCGTTGGGCTGCACTGCTTCACGACATCGGCAAGCCGGACACCAAGCGCAACGAACCGGGCGGCGGCGTCAGCTTCCACCACCACGAGGTGGTTGGCGCCAAGCTGGTGCGCAAGCGCATGCGTGCCTTGAAATTCTCGAAGCAGATGGTCGACGACGTTTCGCAGCTCGTGTTCCTGCACTTGCGTTTTCACGGCTACGGCAAGGGGCAGTGGACCGACTCCGCGGTGCGGCGGTACGTCACCGACGCGGGCGAGCTGCTCCCCCGGCTGCACAAGCTCGTCCGGGCCGACTGCACCACGCGTAACAAGCGCCGCGCCGCGCAGTTGCAGGCCACATACGACGACATCGAAGAGCGGATTGCGCGCATCGCCGAGCAGGAAGACCTCGCTCGCGTGCGTCCGGACCTCGACGGCAACGCCATCATGGAACTGCTCGGCATCCCGGCCGGCCCGCAGGTGGGCAAGGCATGGACGTTCCTCAAGGAACTGCGTCTGGATCGCGGCCCGCTCGAACGTGACGAGGCCGAAGCCGAACTGCTGAAGTGGTGGGCTACCCAGCAGGGTTAGTTTCTCGTTTCTTGCGGTTGATCAGCACCGCTGACAATCCGGCGGCATAGACACCCGCGCCGGCAAGGGCCAGGCCGACGCTCTTGCCGTCGGGTGCGATCACCGTCGACGCTGCCGCGATCGCACCGATGAACGCGACGTTGAACACGGTGTCCTGCAAGGCGAATACCTGGCCACGACGGTCGTCGTCGATGTCGATCTGCATGGCCGCGTCGCCGCTGAGTTTCACGGACTGCCCGGCGATGCCGAGCAGGAAGGCGGCGATCAGCAGCGATCCCTGCGTCAGGGTGGTCACGAAGACGAGCTGGACGGCCACCGCGCACACCAGGGCGTACGTGATCGTCCGTGAGCGACCGATCCGCGGGATGAGGAACGGTGTGATCAGTGCCGCGATCAGCATTCCGATGGCCGTTGCGCCGACGGCGACGCCGAATCCGGCCATCCCTCCAGGTAATTGGGAGCCGTTCGAGGTGTCGCGTAGGACCAGCACCATGATGAGGGTGTTGATGCCGAAGCAGATGCGGTGCGCTCCGATCCCGATCATTGCCGTGGTGACGCCAGGCGCCTCCCAGACAGCGGTTGCCCCGGTGCGCAGTCCGGCCGTTACCGAACGGACGGCGCTGGCACGAATCACTTCGTCGGCCACTGGACCAAGTGAGCGGGCGGTGAACCTGGCCGCGGCGAGGGCTGCGATCACCGATCCCAGTGCTGCGATGGCCACGGCGGCGCCTGACGCTCGATCCCCCACGCCGATCACGCCGATGATCGCCACCGCTGCCGAAGCACCAAGAGCGGCTACCACCGAACCAGCCGTTGTGAGAACGGAATTGGTTGCCACCAGCCACGATTGTCGGACGACCTTCGGCAGGGCTGCGGATACGCCTGCCCCGACAAAGCGGCTGACCCCGATCGCAGCAAGCGCACACGTCAACAACAGAGTGTCACCGCCGCCGGCGACCAGCAGCACCGCGGTGGTCAGGATGAAGAGCCCGCGGAGCACGCTCGCCCACAGGAGCACCAGGCGGCGGTCCCAACGATCCAGCAGAGCGCCGGCAAAGGGGCCGATCACCGAATAGGGAAGGAGCAGTACGGCAAAGCCGGCCGCTATCGCCACCGGATCGGTTTCACGTTCCGGGTTGAAGAGGATTGCGCCGCCGAGCGCGGCCTGGAACATTCCGTCGCCGAACTGGCTGGAAAAGCGGACGAGCGCCAGCCTTCCCAGGCCGGGTGATTCACGCAGGGTGTGCAGTACGCGCTGCCAGGCCTCGCGGCGGTTCGAGGCTCGGTTCATAAGCGGAAACTGTAGTGGGTGGGTCAGGCGCCGATCTTGACGGTGGCCCGCTCGAGGATCGGCGCGATGTCGATCCCCCTCGGCAGGGTTCCGAACACGCTCCCCCAGCTATTTCCGAGCCGACTCGCGCAGAATGCGTCGGCCACCGCGGGGTGCCCGTAGCGGAGCAGCAGCGAGGCTTGCAGTGCGAGTGCCATGTCACCGACGATCTTTCGTGCCCGGTATTCGATGTCGTCGAAATCGCCGAATGCCACCTCGAGATCCCGCACGGTCTGATCGAAGCGGGCGTCCACGCCACTCGCTTGTTTCAGTTCGTCGAAGAACACCTGCAGTGTTTCGGGTTGCTTCGCCATCGCCCGCAGTGTGTCGAGCGCCGCGACGTTGCCCGACCCTTCCCACACCGAGAGCAGCGGAGCCTCGCGATAGAGGCGCGGCATCCGGGATTCCTCCACATATCCATTTCCGCCCAGACACTCGAGTGCCTCGGCAGCGTGGATCGGTCCGCGCTTGCAGACGAAGTACTTGCTCACGGCCAATGAAATGCGTCGTAGGGCGCTCGCGTGGGCATCGCCCGACGTTGCGCGGTCGGTCAGAGCGGCCAGCCACATCGCGACGGTAGTCGACGCTTCCGATTCCACCGCCAGATCTGCGAGAACATTGCGCATCAAAGGTTGGTCGATCAGGTTGGCGCCGAACGCACTTCGATGATTCGCATGGTGAACTGCCTGCAGCGTGCCGACGCGCATGCCGGTGGCCGTGCCGATCGTGCAGTCCAACCTGGTCATGTTGACCATCTCGATGATGGTGCGCACGCCCCGGCCTTCGTCGCCGACCATCCACGCGAGAGCGTCGCGGTACTCGACCTCGCTGCTCGCGTTGGAATGATTTCCCAACTTGTCCTTCAGGCGCTGCAGGTACATGTTGTTGAGCGAGCCGTCCGGCAGGACCCGAGGAAGGAAGAAGCACGACAGACCGCCCGGCGCCTGGGCGAGGACGAGGAACACGTCCGACATCGGTGCGGAGGTGAACCACTTGTGGCCTGTCAGGAGATAGCTGCCGTCGGATTGTGGCACTGCCCTTGTGGTTCCGGCACGCACGTCCGAACCGCCCTGTTTTTCCGTCATCGACATACCGGCGATCAATCCGGGTTTGGTGAGGGGAGCTTTCAGCGCCGAATCGTAGTGCCGGGTGGTCAGGAGGGGTTCGTACTGCGCCGCCAGGTCCGCGTTGTGCCGCAGCGCTGGGATCACGGCGTACGTCATGGAGATGGGGCAGCCGTGGCCGGCGTCGGTTTGACCCCACACGGCCATCTTCGCGGCGCGGACGAGGTGTGCGTGTGGATTCGGGTCAACCCAAGGAGCGCCGTGCAATCCCAATTCCACTGCGGTGCTCATGAGTTGGTGATAGGCGGGGTCGTAGCGGACCTCGTCGATGCGGTTGCCGTAGCGGTCGTGGGTTCTCAGGACAGGTGGGTGCTCCTCGGCCAGGTCGCCCCACTCCTGAGCTTGCGCGCTGCCGGCGCGGACCCCGACGCGATGAACCTCTTCGGCTGCGTCCGAAGCTCCCTCGCGGTGTAATGCCTCGAGGATCGGCGCGTATTCGGCTGCGTCGTAATCGATCAGGGGCGGTACCTGATTGGTGACTTCATGCGTGGGTGTCATCGAAACTCCCTAACGATCGAAGGGTGAAGGCGAGGATGGCATCGATCGCAGCGGGATCCGTGGTGCCGCCGCGCAGCGGAAGGATCAGGGCCTCGCCGATTGCCCCGACGATGCACGCTGCCGTCAGAGTGGCGTCCTGCGAAGGTATCTCACCGGTGTCGACTGCCGAGCGAATTGCGGTGGCCAGGCAATCGCGGAACGATTCGCGAAACATGAGTCGCTGTTCGTCGACGAGTGGATCCACCGGTTCCACCAGCAGTGCATAGGCGAGAACCGGTGCACGCATGGCACGTTCGGCGAAGGTGCGAACCGACGCCGATACCGCGGAGCGGTGGTTGCCTTCCAGACTTCGGGCATTGTCTCCGGCGTCGCGGGCCGCGGATACCTCACGGCTGCAGACAGATTGGAACACTTCGGCGAACAATTCACCCTTGCCGTCGAAATGTCGATACAGCGTCCCGGTGGCGACGCCGGCGTTCTTGGCCACCGCGGCGATGGAACACCCCGCATAACCGTGGGTTGCCACTGCCGTCGTGGCCGCGTCGAGCAGTCGGGCGCGTTGGGCGTCCAGTCTTTCCTGTACTGCCGGAGTGCGGCGATAGGCCATGTGAAGAAGTGAACACCCGTTCCGTTCTTGCGTCAAGAGCTGACTGGCGCAGAACGGCGACGCTACTGATACATCGTTGAGCTTTTACACGCAAACTCCGTGGGTGAGCATTTCGATCAGCCCGTCGGCCGCCTTTCGAAACGGTTCTTCGGATTGTGCAGCACGAGCGAGGACGTAAGCACCTTGCCGCACTGCGAGAATGGTGGCGGCGAGAGCTTCGATGTTCGCATCGGGACGGATTTCACCGTTGCTGCGCCCGTCTTCGAGTGTGGACGCAATGTTCTGTTGAATCCACACGAACATGGTCTGGATCGGTGCTCGCAACTCGTCGTTGGATGCGACCTCAGTGTCTTGGACCAATCTCCCGAGCCGACACCCTCGGAGGACGTGTTCGTCGATCGTGAGGAAGGCGGCGATCTTGTCGACGGTCGTCTTGCCGGAGCTGAGTCGCTCGTTGATTTGCGTTTGCAGTTCGCGCCCCATGAGATGTTCCGCGGCGACCGCCAGGTCCGCTTTCCCTTGGAAGTGGTGGTACATGCTGCCTTGCCCGACGTCAGCCATTTCCTGCACGGCGCGTGGGCTGGTTCCGGAGTAGCCACGTTCCCACAACAGTTCTTGCATGCTTGCGATCAGCCGTTCCGCGCTACCCATGAAGACATTGTACCTATGGGTATGTACAGTCTCTGTGAAAGCTGTTGTACTTGCAGGTACAGAAATTCCGGAGACGGGGGCCTCCTATGGGTACGAGCAACATCTCTGCTGACAGCTCGGTCGGTGACGCAGTCTCTGACGAAACGAAAAATACTGCACCAGTGAGTGATTCAAGAGTACAGGCATTGGCGCTGACTGCGGTTTGTCTTGGATTCTTCATGATCCTGTTGGACGGTAGCGCTCTCAACATCGCGTTACCGGCAATCGAACGCGACATCGGTGGCTCCATTGCCGCGTTGCAATGGTTGGTGAACATCTACACGATTCCTCTGGCCAGCCTGTTGCTCACAGCGGGAGTTCTGGCGGACCGAGTCGGTTCCCGCAGTGTCTTCCTGTGGTCGTTGGGCGGCTTCACGGCGGCTTCTCTGTTGTGCGCCATCAGCCCGAACCTGGGTGTGCTGGCGGCATTTCGTTGCCTGCAGGGTATCGCTGCTGCCGGGCTTCTTCCAACGACACTGGCGATCATTGCACGCACCTATCCGGATCCGATCGTGCGTGCCAAGGCAATCACGATTTGGGGAGCAACGGGCGGAATCGCATTGGTCGCAGGACCGATCGGAGGAGGCTTGCTCACCGAGTTCATCGGTTGGCGCTCGATCTTCTTCGTCAATGTTCCCATCGGCGTTCTAGCCCTCTGGCTGTGCTGGCGGCATGTCCGTGAAACCGCGACGCGCAATGCGGAATCCTATGACGTTCCCGGGCAGGTCCTCGGCATCGCCGGACTTGCCCTCCTGGTAGCCGGTTTGATCGAAGGCGGCTCCCGCGGGTGGGGTGATCCGTTGGCACTGGCGTTGCTACTTGGATGTGTGCCAGCGCTCGTCGGGTTCTTCGTCGTCGAGGGCCGGACCCGGCATCCGGTTCTGCCGCTGTCGATCTTCCGTAAGCCGGCGTTCTCTGCATCCATAGCGAACGGATTCGCCTTCCAATTCGGGGCCTACGGCATGCAATTCATGCTCGCGATATTCATCCAGTCCTACTGGGGCTCTTCAGCGCTGCGGACAGGACTGTTCTTTCTGCCGTTTGCGGTGTTGTGGACGTTCGGAACGCTGGTTCTCAATCGCGTGTGGGCAGGTCGCGGTATGTGCTGGCTCCTGACTGTCGGTGCTTCCACTGCTGCGATCGGCGCGCTCCTGTGCACCGCGATCGGGGACAGCGATACCTGGCCTGTGGTGATGGCGGGGACCGCCCTCGTCGGTCTCGGGTGTGGTGTGTTCGGCCCCAGCTGCAATGGAGCGGCCATGGCAGTGATCGACAAATCGTTCGCCGGACTTGCCTCGGGGGTACTGAATACCTCCCGTCAAACGGGCATGGCGATCGGCGTCGCGGCCCTGGGCATCGCTCTGAGTGCGTCGAACTCCGTTGGTGGGGCACGCATCGGGATGATCTTCGTCGCAGCGTGTTTCGTGGCCATCGTCGCTCTCAGTCGACGCTATCTCACGCAGATCTGAGTGCTGCCCGGCCCACCGCCAGATTCAGGCAGCAGCGGTGCGAGCCTGTTCCGCGCGCCACCACGCGACGGTCTCTTCGGCGGCCTGATCGAGCGGTGTCGGCGAGAGTCCGAGCAGCACTTCGCTGGCGCTCGAGTCCATGACAAACGGCTTGGTGAACTGGTAGTTCATTTCCGCGAGTTCGCGGCTGTCGGTGTTGATCTTGCCGACGGCGTCGAGCACCCAGGCGGGCAGGACACCCACCTTGGCGGGGGACGCCCCGGCGGCTCGAGCGAAGGCCTCGGCGATCTTGCGCTGAGTGAGCGCGGGGCCGGTGGGTGCGTGGATGACGGAGTTCCAGAGTTCGGGGTTGTGTGCTGCTGCGATCATCGCCGCCGCGAGATCGGGGATGTAGGTGAAGGAGTGCGGCTGGTCTGCGGAACCGATGACACGAATCTTCTTACCTGCCATGACCTTCGGAACCATGCGCTCGCCGGCGTGGGCGGTGCGGACGCGGGGGCCGAAGAAGTCCGAGGCCACGACGCTGACGGTGGGTGTTGCGGAGGCCTCGCGGGCACGCAGAAGCGCGGTGCGCACTCCGCGCTTGCCGCCGGTGGCGTTGCGTGGATCGGATTCGGTCATCAGGGTGTCGGAGTTGTAGGCGTAGAGGCTTTCGGGGAAGACCACGACGGCTCCGATGGATGCGGCTGCGTCGAGCACAACCTTCTCGGCCGCCGGGAGTTCCCGCTCCCAATCGGCTGCGTTGTAGGCGGCGTGGATGCAGTGGTAGATGGCCGTGGCGCCCTCGCTGACCGAGCGCAGGGCCTCGGAATCCGAGACGTCGACGCGTCGGCGGTCGATCAGCGGGTGCTCGGGCCCGCTGCCGGACCTGGTCAGGAGCCGGACGTTGATTCCCTGCTCGGCGAGCTGTAGCGCGACGGCGGATCCGACGGGTCCTGCTCCGGTGACGATTTCGAGGTTCGACATGGTGTGCTCCTTCTCGTTTCGGGTGAACTGAGAGCACTGCTCTCGTTTTCAAGAATGCACCCGCGCCTCAGCGCTGTCAAGAGCAGTGCTCTCTTTTGTTGATACTGCTCTCGGTCATGGGGCAAGATGGACTCATGGTTGGGACTCCCCGAGAGCGGGCGCGCGAACAGACGCTGCAGGACATCACCCGGATCGGGCGCGAGCATCTTGCTGCCGTCGGCGCCGCCGCGTTGTCCTTGAGGGCCGTCGCGCGTGATCTGGGAGTCGTGTCCTCAGCGGTGTACCGCTACGTCGCCAGTCGCGACGAACTGCTGACCTTGCTGGTGGTGGACGGGTACACGGAACTGGGCGCGGAAGTGGACTCCGCCGTGAATGCTGTTGCAGCAGAAGATTTTCGCGGACAGTTCATTGCTCTCGGACGTGCCGTCCGGAGTTGGGCGATCCGGGAGCCGGCTCGATACGGTCTGCTGTTCGGCAGCCCCGTCCCCGGTTACGACGCTCCGGGCGAGCAGACCACCGGCCCTGGCACCCTCGTCGTGACCCGGCTGATCGGGATCATCGACGCCGCCCATCGCGCGGGTGCACTCACGGTGCGAGAGGGCCCGGACCTGAGTGACACGCTGGCAACGGACCTCGAGGGAGTGCGGAAAGAACTGGGCACCGAACTGCCGCCGGATGCCGCGGTGCGCGCAACTCTCGTCTGGGTATCGCTGTTCGGTTCGGTGAACTTCGAGGTGTTCGGGCAGTACGGAAGCGATACCTTCACCGATGCGAGTGAGATTTTCGAGCGGCATCTGGCACTACTTGCCGATGTGGCGGGTCTGACCTGAACACGCCTGTGTCTCGTTCCCCCGCACGCAGTTGTCGGTGAGATGATGTCTTTGTGGCGCACGCAGAAGAACCCGAGGATCGAATGGCCTGGATAGAACCGGAGGTTCGTCCGGGCAGTTTGTTGGTGTCGTCGACCGATCTCACGGAACCCGCATTTCGCCGCACCGTCATCTACATGATCGAGCACAACGACGCCGGGAGCCTTGGTGTCATCGTCAATCGGCCGAGTGAGACGGCCGTGCAGAACGTGTTGCCGCAGTGGTCACCGCTGACCGCGCATCCTTCGGCCCTGTATATCGGTGGACCCGTCAAGCGTGACTCCGCGCTCTGCCTGGGGATCGCTCGCAACGGTGCACGAATCGACGGCGTCGCCGGCCTGCGGCGGGTGGACGGCAAAGTTGTCATGGTGGATCTGGACTCGGACCCGGAGGTCATCGCTCCTCTGGTCGAAGGGATCCGCATTTTTGCCGGTTACTCGGGTTGGACTCTGGGCCAGCTGGATTCGGAGCTCGAACGTGAAGACTGGATGGTGATCAGCTCACTGCCGTCCGATGTGCTGACGCCGCCCCGAGTCGATGTCTGGGCACGGGTGCTACGACGCCAACCGCTCCCCGTGGCAATGCTGGCCAGCCATCCCATCGAAGTGGAACGAAACTGATCTGTCGGAGGTCGATGATATTCCTGTGTCATCGTTTTCGAGAGAGGTGGCAGCAATGATCGCTGAGCGTCAGATCCAGTGCGCGGATTGTGTTTCGGATGTCGATCACTGCCACGATTCTTTGCTGCGACATGCGGACGGATCACTCGAGTGCACCGGCGTGAACTGCGTCGACCTGGCATCGAGTCGCCATGCGTTGTCCATCGATTGTGCTGAACTGCAGGGCGGTTGTGGCTGCGTCGACGCGACCCGAGGCGAGTTGCTCGCTAGCTGACGCTCACCGGATCCCGATTCGCGAAGCGTTGCGCCATCGCAGCACAGACGATCAGTTGGATCTGATGGAAGATCATCAGCGGCAACACGATCAGGCCGACGGGCTGGCCCGCGAACAGTACAGCCGCCATCGGTAGGCCTGTCGCCAAGGACTTCTTCGACCCGCAGAAGATGATGACGATCTGATCGGGAAGGTCGAACCCGAGCTTGCGCCCCGCGAGAGTGGTCACGCCGAGAACCAGCGCGAGGATCAGGCAGCACACGATTGTGAGGATCACGATCTGCCAGATCGTGATGGTGCTCCAGATCCCCTCTTTCATGCTCTCGCTGAAGGCGGCGAAGACAACGAGGAGGATCGATCCGCGATCGACGTACTTGGTGGGCTCGGCATACTTCTGCAGCCATCCGATCACCAGCGGGCGGATCAGCTGGCCCACGATGAACGGGATCAGCAGCTGCACGACGATGTCGAGGATCGACGAGAAGTCGACCGTCGCCTGGCCCGTTGTATTCATCAGCAGAACCACCAGCAACGGGGTGACGAAGACGCCGATCAGGTTGGAGAACGACGCACTGACAATCGCGCCGGCGACGTTTCCCTTGGCGATCGAAGTGAATGCGATCGACGACTGAACCGTCGACGGAACGAGGCACATGTAGAGGATGCCGGTGTAGAGCTCGTCGCTGATCAGGGTCGGCGACAGGAATCGCAGCGCAAGGCCGATGAGCGGGAAGAGCACAAACGTCGCGGCAAGGACGACAGTGTGCAGTCGCCAGTGCTTGACGCCCTTCCAGGCTTCCTGCGGCGAGAGCCGTGCACCGTAGAGCAGGAACAGGAAGCCGATGGCGATCTTGGTGGCCCAGTTCAGAATGCTCTCCGCGGTACCCGATACCGGGAACACACTTCCGAGCACGCCGGCGATGATGATGCCGAGGATGAACCCGTCGATGTAGAACCTACTGAGAAACTTCACCTGGCTAAGGATAACGGCGTGCGTCGACGGGCTCTCGAGCCCCACGAAGGTTGAAGCCCATCACGGCCAGGCACAGGAGCGTCCCGACAATCGACAGTTCGATGATGGCCGTCTGCATTCCCTGGATGGTGATGGCGATACCCGCGACGATCGACGGGATCGCCAGTCCCGCGTAGCTGACGGTGAAGAATGCCGCCAGGACTCCGCCGTGGCTCTCGCGGGCGTGGATTCGGGCGGCGGCGTTGACGCGTTTCATGCCGCCGGCAAACGCCAGACCGTGCCCGGCGCCGACCACCACGGTGATGACGCCCAGCAGCGCAAGGCTGGGGACGAGGTCGACCACGAGTAGGCCGATCATTCCTAGAGCGAGGATTCCCAGGCCGGCGGTGACGGACGTCCGCGGGTCCATACGACTCCCGCCGAGCTGCGCGATCACCGAGCAGATCATGACCAGTGCAGCGGCTCCGCCGCCGAGTAGGAGGTTGTCGATGTTCAGCAGGCTGGTCATCCACGACGGGACCACCGACTGGAAGAGCCCGACAGCGCCCCACGACAGCGCGACGGCGAGCGAGCTGAGCCAGAACGTCTCTCGAATGGTGGCGGGAACATGCGGCATCTGGAAGAACCGTTTCGGGCGTGTGATGTCCCCGATCCGCGGCAGCAGCAGCAACACGATCAGTGCCGGGATGAACGCGACGAGGAAGATCAGATACGGCAACCGCAGCGGTTGCGGAAGGTACTGGGCGATCGCACCGGACACGAGTGGTCCGAGTGCACCGCCCAACGCGCCCGTCACCGTCGATACGAGCGCTGCCCGTCGATGATCGAACTTCGGTTCCTGCTCCACCAACGCGGCGCTGCCCGCCGCACTGGCCGCGCCCACCGCGATTCCCTGAGCAACGCGTCCGACGAACAACCACACCGTCGCGTCGGCGAATGCCAGAACGAGTGTGCCGACGACGCTCAGCGCGAGTGCAGTCAGAAGCACGGTTCGTCGGCCGAGGGCGTCGGACAGCGGTCCGAAGAACAGCAATGCCGGAACGAGGCCGGCGACGTAGACGCCGTAGATGAGCGTCTGGATGGTTGGCGTGAATCCGAACTCGGTCCGGTACAGCCCGTAGATGGAGGTGGGCATGTTCGCGCCCAAGAGGATCACGGTGAGGACGTAGCCCACGCCGTAGAAGTGTCGATTGGTGCGGCGTGTGCGTTCTTCGGTGGCGACAGCTGTGGCGGACGTGGGAAGCCCCTCCTGATGACAGAGTTCGAAAATACATGGGTCGTCCTACGTATCGTAGGTGAGTGGAATGATCGTCGCGAATGCTGTGAGGATGAGTAGATGACCGTTGTTCGCAAGGAGTCCGCGTACGAGCAATCCCTCGATTGGATGCGCGCGCAGATCTCCGACGGCGCCTGGACCGTCGGGAACCGTGTTCCCACCGAGCCGGAACTGATGAGTGTTCTCGGCGTCGGCCGGAACACCGTGCGCGAAGCGATCAAGACACTGACCTCGACGGGAGTCCTGGAGATCCGTCGAGGATCAGGGACCTTCGTGCGCGCTCGGACCGACATCGGCGGACTGCTCGGCAAACACGCGTCCGTGGACGAGATGAAATACGTCTTCGAAGTGCGTCGTGCGCTCGAGATGGAAGCGGTCCGGTTGGCGTGTGAGCGTCGTAGCGACGACGACGTTCGGATACTTCGTGAGCTGGCCGCCAAGCGTGACGTGCCGGCCGAGAACTTCGTCGACGTCGATCTTGCGTTTCACATTGCCGTCGTCGATGCCGCTCACAATCCGGTTCTGACCGATCTGTTTGCCGGAATCCTCGAAACGGTCCGCGCCACCTACGAGGTGACCGAAGGCGTTCATCCGCCGTCGCTGACGTCTTCGCATCATCAGGGAGTTGCCGAAGCCATCGCCGAGCGCGATGTCACCAAAGCCAGGGCGGCGGCATGCGGGTATCTCGAGAAGACTCAGGAAGCGATCGGGTCAGGTTCGGCGGTTACCGAGTCCGGGCGTCGGCCAATCGGTTGAGGGACCCGGCGATGTCTTCGGCCTTCGGTGTCGTGATCGTGAGTCGGTCGCCACCGGCGAACGTGATGACCACCGCTGGCCCGGTGCGGGTGACAACGCCGTAGTTACGACGACCCTTGGTCTTGAGTCCCCAGCCGCCGAAGTCCGCGAACGGTTTGATCTCCGCGACGTCGGCTCCGACAACTTCGTCGATGCCGTAGGTCATCGCAGCCATCCCCATGTTGATCACCCGAATTTCCCGGTCGTCGACGATCACCCGGAAGCGAACCAGGCTGACGACGAGCAGTCCGAGTGCCCCGAAGATGAACAGCGGCCAGAGTGACCGCATCGCCAACGCCATGATGACTCCGGGCGCCAGAGTGATCGCAGTGAGGATCACCGAGCCTTTGGTGCTGAATCCGACGTCGTCGGAGATAGGTAGAGGGCAGCTGCTTCGCGGCAACCCGGCCGAGGGTTCGATCGTGGCAAGAGTGCGGACGCGGTAGTCACGCAGGAACGAGGCGCCGATCCACCCCAGCACCCCGCCGACTGCAAAGCCGACACCGATAGACCACAGCGGGAGTGACGTCGTGGACGGATCGGCGACATCGAGTTGGGTGTAGAGCAAAGCGAAGTTCACTGTCGTGATGAGCCCGACCACGCTCAGCCCGACAACCAACATGAAGCGACGCATCATCAACATCGCGGGAGCAAGAGCAGCAATCGCGCTGAGACCGCCACCGAAGAGCAGTGTCAAAAGTGCAATGGTCCATGCGTTGGCCGACGGGGTGGAGAAACCATCCGGCGAGGTGGTGGTCCAGTGAGTCGCGATCTGTTCCGGGAGGCGAGGCTCCCAAATTTTTGTCAGGACGAAGCCGAAGACCGCACACAACAGCGGAACCACTAGTCCGAATACGACCCCGGCCGGGTCGACCACGCGATGTTTCACGTGAATCAATGAGCCGGCTGGCAAGCATCCTTGAGCGCGCAGGCACCGCAGGAAGCGGTACCGCAAGCGGCAGCGTTCGCCTTGGCCTCGGGGGTCTCCGCCACCGGCTCGTCTGCGGCAGGCTCGGAGTGGCCGCCGCAGTTGCAGTCGTTACCGCATCCGCTCTGTTGTGGGAGTGCGGCGGCTGCGCGGGTGCCGATGCCTCCACCGAAACCGGCAGTGAGGACGGCGACGACGACGGCGATGATCGCGACCGCGACGCCGAAGACTCCGCCGATGGTCAGTGCTGCGACTCCGCCTATGACCAACATTCCAGCGGCCGCGAGCATGGTCGGACCGGCCACCTTGTTGGCGAGGGCGAACGACTCCTCGCTCCGCAGGGAATCCTCGGTGCGGACACCGGCCCAGCGGTTGCGCGGGAGTTTGCCGATCAGACCGGCGACACCAACTCCACCGACGGCGACAGCGAGCACGAATAGCACCACAGCGACAACGATCACCCATACAGGATAGGCGCGAGTGGAGTTGATGGTATGCCCGGGTCGCACAGGCTCTACCCTGGTTATCGGTATTTCCGTCAGCCAAGTAGATAGCGACCACAGTGACCGAGTCTCCGCAGTCCCCCGATTCACCAGCCGACGCAACTCCGCAGCACCGCTACACCGCGGAGCTCGCCGGCCAGATCGAGCAGCACTGGCAGGACCGCTGGAGTGAGGACGGCACGTTCAACGCGCCTAATCCGGTCGGTCCGCTCTCCTCGCCCGACGGTGTTCCCGCCGACAAGCTCTTCGTTCAGGACATGTTCCCGTACCCCTCGGGTTCGGGCCTGCACGTCGGTCACCCGCTCGGATACATCGCTACGGACGTCTTCGCACGCTTCCATCGCATGCAGGGGCGCAATGTCCTGCACACCCTCGGCTACGACGCGTTCGGTCTCCCGGCCGAGCAGTACGCCGTGCAGACGGGCACCCACCCGCGGACGACCACCGAGTCCAACATCGCCAACATGAAGCGCCAGCTGCGACGCCTGGGTCTGGGGCACGACGAGCGTCGTAGCCTCGCGACGACGGACGTCGACTTCTACCACTGGACGCAGTGGATCTTCCTGCAGATCCACGGCGCCTGGTACGACAAGGCTGCCGGCAAGGCCCGTCGTATCTCCGAGCTGGAAGCCGAGTTCGATTCCGGTGAGCGTGCTCTGGAAGACGGACGCGAGTGGGCGTCGCTGACAGTCGCCGAGAAGGCAAAGGTCGTCGACTCGTACCGCCTTGTCTACCAGTCGGATTCGATGGTCAACTGGTGCCCCGGTTTGGGCACCGTGCTGGCCAACGAGGAAGTCACCGCCGACGGTCGTAGTGACCGCGGAAACTTCCCCGTGTTCCGTAAGCACCTCCAGCAGTGGATGATGCGCATCACCGCGTACTCCGATCGCCTGGTCGACGATCTCGAGTACCTGGATTGGCCGGACAAGGTCAAGGCTATGCAGCGCAACTGGATCGGACGCTCCTATGGCGCCGAAGTTACCTTTGCCGCAGGCGAGTACGGCGTCGATGTGTTCACGACGCGCCCTGACACGCTGTTCGGCGCCACCTATGTGACGCTGGCTCCTGAGCACGACTTGGTGGACAAGCTCGTCGCGGACGAGTGGCCCGACGGTGTCGACGCACGCTGGACTGGCGGTGCCACGACGCCGGCGGAAGCTGTTGCTGCATACCGTAAGTCGATTGCCGCCAAGACCGACTTGGAGCGTCAGGAAAACAAGGAGAAGACGGGCGTCTTCCTCGGTTCCTACGCCGTCAATCCGGTCAACGGCCACAAGGTCCCGATCTTCATCGCCGACTACGTGCTGACGGGCTACGGCACCGGCGCGATCATGGCAGTTCCGGGACACGATCACCGTGACTGGGAGTTCGCGAACGCGTTCGGACTGGAAATTCTCGAAGTTATTGCCGGTGGCGATGTTTCGGAGGCTGCGTACTCCGGTGACGGCCCGCTGGTGAACTCCGACTACCTCGACGGTCTGGACGTGGCCGAGGCCAAGGCGACCGTCATCAGCCGCCTCGAGGAGAGCGGCCAGGGCAAGGGCACTATCCAGTACAAGCTGCGCGACTGGCTCTTCGCGCGTCAGCGTTACTGGGGCGAGCCTTTCCCGATCGTCTACGACGCGGACGGCAACGCTCACGCCCTGCCGGATTCGGCTCTGCCCGTTGTGCTTCCGGAGGTCGAGGACTACGCACCCGTGTCCTTCGATCCGGACGACGCCAACTCCGAGCCCTCTCCCCCGCTGAACAAGGCGACCGACTGGGTCAACGTCGAGCTCGATCTCGGCGACGGTCTGCAGACCTACCACCGCGACACCAACGTCATGCCGCAGTGGGCAGGTAGCTCGTGGTACCAGCTGCGCTACATCGATCCCACCAACCAGGACGCCTTCTGCGATCCGCAGAACGAGGCGTACTGGACGGGTCCGCGTCCGGAACTGCACGGCCCCAACGATCCCGGTGGAGTCGACCTGTACGTCGGCGGCGTCGAGCATGCGGTGCTGCACCTGCTGTACTCGCGCTTCTGGCACAAGGTTCTGTTCGACCTGGGCTACGTGTCCTCGAGCGAGCCGTACCGTCGCCTGTACAACCAGGGCTACATCCAGGCATTCGCGTACACCGATGCCCGCGGCGTCTACGTGCCGGCAGAAGAGGTCGTCGAGCGTGACGGCAAGTTCTTCTTCGAGGGCGCCGAGGTCAACCGCGAGTACGGCAAGATGGGCAAGAGCCTCAAGAATGCCGTTGCGCCGGACGAGATCTGCGCCGAGTTCGGTGCAGACACCTTGCGTGTGTACGAGATGTCGATGGGTCCGCTGGACACCTCGCGTCCGTGGGCGACCAAGGACGTCGTCGGTGCTGCTCGATTCCTGCAGCGAGTGTGGCGCGTCGTCATCGACGAGGAGACCGGCAAGCCCCGTGTCACCGACGAAGCGCCCGGTGAGGAAACGCTGCGTGCGCTCAACAAGGCGATTTCCGGTGTCATCGAGGATTACACCGCGCTGCGCGACAACACGGCCGCTGCGAAGCTGATCGAGTACAACAACCACCTCACCAAGGCCTTCCCGGGTGGCGCGCCCCGTGCTGCCGTCGAGCCGTTGGTGCTGATGCTCGCTCCCCTGGCGCCGCACCTCGCGGAAGAGCTGTGGTCACGTCTTGGCCACACGGAATCTCTTGCACACGGCCCCTTTCCCGCTGTCGAGGAGAAGTGGCTCGTCGAGGACACCGTCGAGTACCCGATCCAGGTCAACGGCAAGGTTCGTAGCCGCATCAGCGTCCCGGCGGATGCCGATCGCAAGGCTGTCGAGGAGATCGCCCTGGCCGACGAGAAGATCGTCGCTCTGCTCGAGGGCAAAGCACCGCGCAAGGTGATCGTTGTGCCGGGCAAGATGGTGAACATAGTTCTGTAGGCGCTTCGCGCACGTGCGCCGTTTTGGTAGTTACCGCTACCGAAACGGCGCACAGTCGTATGTCGGGCTGTATCCGGGGTGCCAATCAGTCGTTGTCCTGATTGTCCCGCTCCGCGGAACATTCTGTAGCGCGCGTTCGACGCGAGGGCTGTGATGCAGGTAACACGTTGCCGAGAACGGTAGCTGTCGTTCCACTGCACTTCCCCGCAAGGCCCCGGCCGACGGTATTCGGCAGGGGGTCAATCGAATTCGCAGGTGTCCCGAAAGGATTCTTCAGCCATGGCGTCTCATGTCCACAGCGACGGTTCGTCTCCCAGTCTGCCCGAATCGACGTCGATACCGGAGCGGTGGACTCCCCGACTGGTGTTCTCGCTGGCGTCGATCGTTCTTCTTCTCGAAATGCTCGCGGTGAGCTACATGATGATTTCCACGGCGCTGCCCGCCATCTCGGTGCATTATCAAACAACGCAGGGCGCTTGGCTGCTCACGTCGTTCCTGCTGCTGGGGGCGGTCGCGTCTCCGCTGCTCGGCAAGCTCGCAGATATGTACGGCAAACGAAAAGTCCTGCTCTTTGCGGTCGCCGGCGCAGCGGTCGGTTCCTTCATTTCGGCGATTGCGCCGAGCTATGCAGTCTTGATTCTGGGCCGGTCCCTGACTGGTCTGCTCGTTCCCTGCCTCTTCCTGAGCTACTCCCTCATTCGAGATGTCTTTCCGCCGAAAACCGTTGCGCTGGCTGTCAGTATTGCAACCTCCGGCATGGGCCTGATCGCTATTCCGGCGCCGTTCCTCACCGGTTGGTTGATCGACAACCACGGGTTCCGGAGCATCTTCTGGTTCTTCGTCATCGGTTTGGTTTTGCTCGGCGGCATGATCTTCGCTTCGACGGCGGAATCAGCTGTACGACTGCGTTCTTCGCTGGACCTGATCGGTGCGGTACTACTCGGATCGGGCATCGCCGGAATTCTGATCGGCGTCAGCTTCGGACCGACCTGGGGCTGGAAGAACGGTTCGACGCTGGCCTATCTGATCGGTGGCGTCGCACTGCTGGCGGCGTGGGTTGCCTCTGCCCGAGCCATCCGTGAGCCCTTGATCGACCTGCGCTACTTCGGCAAGCGTTCGGTGATGCTCACCGCCGTCGGTGCCGGGTTCTGCTACGGCGCGTCGGGAGTCTTCACGATTTTGCTGCCGATGATGGTGATGACGCCAGCAGTTCTCGGCCTGGGATACGGATTCGGCGTCACGGCAGAAGGATTCGCGATCTTCCAGGCGCCCCTTGGCGGCATGGTGGTGGTCGGCGGCTTGATCGTGGGCTTCCTGGTCGGCCGCAACATTCGACCCCGCATGCTGATGATCATCGGAATGATCCTCATGGCAGTCGGATTCACCTTGACGGCCACCATTCACGACAACAAGCCGCTGCTCATCATCTTTGCCGGAATCTTCGGTGTCGGTATGGGTATGGGTTACGCCTCCATTCCGAACCTGCTCATCGAGGCAGTGCCGCCGCAGTTGCAGGCAACCACGGCGAGCATGGTTGCGGTCTTCCAGAGCATCTTCCCCGCAGTGCTTCCCGTCATCGCCTTCACGGTCTTGAACTCGCACATCGCGATGGCGATGGAGGGCGCTGTGTTCTACACCGACGAGGGCATGCGTATCGCGTTCCTGATCGGTGCTGCTGCAGCAGTTCTCGGTGCGATCGCAGCCGTGTTCCTGCCGCGAAACATCGTCCAGATCGGCGCAGAAGACGGCGCGGCGCAGGAGACGTCCCTCCTACCGGCTCACTGATCACGCGATGATGTGCGGCTACGGGCCAACGCCCGTAGCCGCACATCTCCGTGGTGGCACGTCGACGTCATGCAAGATGAATCTTCTGCAGCGAGATCTCACCCCGCAGTGGACGCTCTGCAACCTGCGCCAGATCAGAGACGAATGTGTCCGCGTTCGATCGGGTAGTGGTGAGTTGAACCGACAGAACGTTGTTCGCCTGACTGCACACGGTTGCGCCGTGCCGGTAGGCGACCAGCGCGACTGGATCGACGCGTTGGAAAGTCGCGGTGACGTGTAGGCCGACCTGTGGGGTCACCGGAACAAACGGGCCGTGGTCCGTCTTGATGCGGACTATCCCGACGATCTTGTTGAGACGCTTGATCAGCATGGCGTCCGAAATCGTTGTCGGGCAACGGTACGCAATTGACATACCGCTGACTCCCGGCGATGTCACGGACATCCACGTGGACAGACTGACGACCTCTACGCCAAGCTTCCACCCCAGCGAAGAAATGCGGGCGAGAACTGCTGCGGTGTCATGGCATTCGACGACCATGGTGCCAACCCGTGTCGTTTCACCCATTCCCACGACCTCTTTCGGCTTAGAGAGGCAGTCCGGGCGCATCGACACCGACGATTCGCGATCCCCGGAAGAAGTCGAGAAGCTCTTTGTCGCCGTGTGCGCCGATACCGCTTCCGCCCCAGAAACTCTGGGTCGAGTGGTCGTCGAGGTCCAGGAGGCTGGTGCTGTTGATCTTGTTCTCACCGCACTCGATTCGGGTCGCAAGTTCACGAGCGGCGTCGACGTCGGCGCCGAACACGTATCCGGCCAGGCCGGTATCGAGAGCGTTGGCCTCGAGCAGCGCCTGCTCGTCGGTAGATGCTCGGTGCACGGTCAGGATCGGCCCGAAGGTCTCCGTCTTGGTGTGCTCCGACGAGATCCCGTGCACCACAGTCGGAGGGAAGAACCATCCGGAAAGGTCCGGCACAGGGGTGCTCGAGACGGCCGTGCCGCCCACGCCGCGGAGAAACTCCACGGTCGCCCGCATCCTTTGGAGTTGAGGCTCGTTCGCCTGCGGACCCATCGTGATGTTGTCGTCATCGGTTCGGCCGAGCGCGATTTCAGCCGTGCGGTCGAGTATTGCGTCGACAAGACGGTCGTGAAGGTGCGGCGGCACGAAGACGCTTCCCGGACTCTCACACCATTGCCCGTTGAGTTTGGTGAACCCGTCGACGAGCGCGGTGGCAGTCAGATCGATGTCGGCGTCGGCGCGGACGATCACGGGGTTGTTGCTGCCGAGCTCGAGTTGAAGCGCCTTGAAATCGGTTGAAGCCGCAGCGGCGATTGAACTGCCGGCTGCTCGACCGCCGGTGAAGGCCAGTGCTCGGATTCGTCGATCGGTGGCCAGTAGGTCCCCGACGTCCCCGTCTCCGTGAATGAGCTGAAACAGAGCTTTCGGCGCGTCGACTTCGGCGATGGCACGTGAGATCGCCTCGGCAAGCACGTTGGGACCCGACGGTGCCCAGTTGGAGGGCTTGGCGATGACCGGAGCACCTGCGGCCAAAGCGAATGCGGTCTTCTTGGCCGTGATGAAGCTCGGTGCGTTCCACGGTGCGATCACAGCGGTCGGGCCCCAAGCCAGCCGATGTAATTGTGCACCTGACGCCAGCTGCTCGAACCCGGAGGAGTTCTCCAGATGCCTTGCAGCACTGCGAAATAGATCGGGAAGCCCGCCGGCGAAAAGTGTGCTGATCAAAAGCGGAAGACCGTTGTTCTTGGAGTCCTCACGGGCGATCGCCGCAGTTCGTTCCTCGACAAGTTCAGCCGTTCTCTCGAGTAGGCGCACCCGGTCGGCTACCGATCGACGGGTCCAGACACCCGATCGATGGAGTTCTGTCGCGGCGGTGATTGCCCTCTCCACCTGTTCGGTGGAGGACGAGAGTTGGGCTTGCAGTTTCTCTCCGGTGTCGGGATCGGTGAGAAATTCGCCGAGTTCGATAGCCGGTGTTTCGACGTTTCCGTCGATCGTGTTGTTCTGGGGCACGAGTGAGCATGAAGTGGTCATGACTGTCCTTCGTGGCGAAATCGTGTGTAGGTCAGATGTTGTCGAGGTAGCGTTCGCGTTCCCAGTCGGTGACCGCGGACATGAAGGAATCCCATTCGTCCTTGGCGACCGCCGCATAGTGCGACACGACCTCGGCGCCGAACGCCGCGAGTGCGAACTCACTGGCCTCGAGCGCACGCGCCGCCTCGTCGAGTGTGCCGGGCAGCGGTTGTTGCTTCACCTTCTCGAGTGTGTCTGTGTCGCTGTACCCGTCGCGTCGTACCGGTGCGCCGGGATCGAGCTTTCGTGTCAGACCGTCGTTCATCGATGCCAAGACTGCGGCCAGTGCGAGATATGGATTTGCGTCCGCCCCTGGCAGTCTCATTTCGAGACGGTTGGCGGACGGCGCTCCGGTGATGAGTCGGCAGGTGGTAGTCCTGTTATCGAAACCCCAGGTCAAGCCGTTCCCCGAGAAATCGTGACTGGCTCGGGTCCGGCGCATCGAGTTGATGGTCGGCGTGTAGAACAGCATGAGTTCCGGGCAGTGCTCGAGAACTCCGCCGACGGCGTGCAGTAGTTCGGCGCTCGCCGTGTTTTCAGCGCTCGCATCGTGGAACGGGAAGGTGTCGTCGCTACGCATGGACGCGTGAATATGACACGACGAGCCCATGCCGTCGGTGCTCGGACGTGCCATGAAGGTCGCCGTGAGCCCTTCTGCCGCGGCGACGTCGTGAACCACCTGCTTGAAGAGCACATGGCGGTCGGCCATCTCGAGAGCGGTTCCGTATTCGAGGTTGATCTCCCACTGGCCCAGGCCGTATTCGACCTGTGAAACCTCGATGGGAATTGCGCTCTCCTCCAACGCGGTTCGTACCTTGCGGAAGAAGGGTTCCATCGCGTTGCCGGCGGTGATGGTGTAATCAGAGGGCACCAGGGTGGTGGGTTCGAGATCTCGGTATCCGCTGCGCCTCAACGCGTCGGGGGTACCCCGGTAGAGGTGGAACTCGAGTTCCGTTGCCGCGTAGACGGTGTGGCCGTCTGATTCGAGCTTGTCGATCTGCTTGCGCAGGATCGTGCGCGGTGCGATCGGGACGAGCTCGCCGGTATGTTCGTCGACCGAGTCTGCGATGACGATGGCAGTGGACTCGAGCCACGACGCACGTCGAAGTGTCCCCAGATCGGGTCGCAGACGGAAGTCGTGCCAGCCGGTGTGCCCGCCGGCGTAGTCGACTACCAGTTTGTCCATACGCTGGTTGGCATCCCAGGCGTACACACAGGTGCACACGTGCAGGCCCTCGTCGACGTTGCCGAGGAAAATTCGCGTCGGGACCCGTTTGCCGATTAATCGCCCGTAGAGGTCGATACCGGCGATGAGGACGGTGTCGATGTCGGACTCGGCGAGCTCGGCCGTGGTGAGCCGGCCTTTCATCGGGCGAGCCATCCGCCGTCGACGGGCAGCTGGACCCCACTGATGTAGGAGGCGTCGTCGGACAGCAGGAAGGAGACTGCAGCACCCATGTCTTCGGGGCGTCCGACGCGCGGTACCAGGAGCCTGGACTTCATGAAGTCGAGAACTTCGCCGGAGGAGACGTCGATGCCAGGCAGGAATGCGGTCGGTACCGGCCCGGGGGCGATTGCGTTGACTCGTACGTTGTACCGCGAGAGTTCGACGGCCAGAGCCTTCGTCAGCATCTTCACTCCACCCTTCGACGCGTTGTAGTGGACCTGGGCGAAGCCCTGGGAGGACACAACCACGTCCGCTTCCACCGTCGACAAGTTCACCACAGCGCCGCTGTTGCCGTCGCGGAAGTACGGGGTGGCGATCTGCGTGACGATGAACATGCCCTTGAGATTGACGTCGAGGACGAGGTCCCACTCTTCGTCGGTGAGGTTCTCGAGAGAACTCATCGTGATCAGACCGGCGTTGTTGACGAGGTAGTCGAAGCGTCCCCATTCGGCGACGGTCGCTTCGAAGGCGGCGCTCACTGCGGCGCGGTCGCGCACATCGGCTTCGAGGGCGAGCGCAGGTGTGCCGTACTGTGATTCGATCAGTGCGACGGTCTCCTTTGCACTTTCGATGTGAAGGTCCACGACCGCAACGCGGGCACCGTCGGAGGCGAGACGCAGCGCGATGCCGCGGCCGATTCCGGAACCTGCACCGGTGATGAGGGCGACCTTGTTCTCATGCGTACGTGACATTGTTGTCTTCCATTCTGTGATGATCGGTCTGGTGAGAAGAATCGGTCCGACGGGAGGTTGCAGCGTCGACGAGCCACGAGAAGAGCGGGTCGATTTCGACGAAGAATTCGGGGTGCCACTGCACTCCCACCACGGGGCGATCGGCGGCCTGGATGGCTTCGGCGACGCCGTCGAGCGCGCGTCCGACGATCCGAAGCCCGCTCCCCGGGGTGTCCACGGCTTGGTGGTGAAGGCTGTTCACGTGAATGCTGTTGCCGAACAGACTGTGTGGGACGGAACCGGATTCCAGAGCGACCTGTTGCGGTCGGTACGAACGCGGATAACCGAAGAAGCTGTGTGCCTCACCGGCGTCGGTCGGAAGGTCGGCAATCAGAG
Source organism: Rhodococcus sp. 5A-K4 (assembly GCF_046097995.1). Classification (NCBI taxonomy): domain Bacteria; kingdom Bacillati; phylum Actinomycetota; class Actinomycetes; order Mycobacteriales; family Nocardiaceae; genus Rhodococcus; species Rhodococcus sp. 5A-K4. Next base: position 35,428 of record NZ_JBJURM010000025.1, on the reverse strand, counting down.
TGCCCCCGCGGGCGACGTTGACGACCTGGTGTCCTCGACATACACCCAGGATCGGGAGTCCGATTTCCCAGGCTGCATCGACCAGGGCGAACTCGAATTCGTCCCGAGCGGGTTCGATCATCGAGGAGTTTGGTCCGGGGGTGCGGCCGTATCGCCTGGGGTCCACGTCGGAACCACCGCTGAGGACGAGGGCGTCGAGATGCTCGACGATTCGGCGCGGATCACTGTGGATGCTCAGCAGGATCGGTTGACCACCGGCAGCGCGGATTTTCGAGGGAAAATCGGTGAAGAACATTTCCATCAACGCGTCGCCGACGACGTTGGGTAGTGACGGCCCGCCGCGGTCGACGCGGCCGGTGACTCCGATCAGGGGCATGGCGGGGAGTGCCTCCGCCGTCATCGTGAATTGGGTCATAGGAGCGAGCATAGAACCATTGAATGGCTTTTCGCTAGAGTTTGGCTTGTAAAGTTGGGGTAACGGGTTCGAAGTGCCGCGCGCTGCTGTATCTATTCAAGGACAGTTGCGAATGGGAGCGTTCGATTTCGTAGGTCAAGACGAAGCGTAAGTGTCGGTCCAGGCACCGAGTAGGGGGTACGAGACGTGCAGATCGACAAGCTGCCGGCCATCGAATTCATGGTCAGTGCACCGACGTTGGGGGAGGATATCGCTCGACGCTTGCGACTGCTCATTCACAGCGGCGCGCTCAGCCCCGGTGATCGCCTGCCGTCCGAGCGTGAACTGTCTCAGCAACTCGAAGTCGGTCGAGTCAGTGTGCGAGAAGCGGTCCGAATCCTTCAGGCGATGGGATACATAGAGGTGCGGCGAGGAGCCACGGGCGGATCGTTCGTTTCGGAGTTGACCAGGCCTTATGAAGACTGGGTTGGCCAGTTGAAAGCGCGAGAAGCAGACATCGACGAGATCGTCGACCTCCGTATCGGGTTGGAAATGCGCACGGCAAGCCTCGCGGCGGTCCGGCGAACCGATCGTCATCTTCTCGAGTTGCTCGAATCCATTGAGCAATTGGGGGTTTCCGGAAGTCGGGGATCGTTCCGGGCTTGTGACGCCAGGTTCCACGGCGGTATCGCCAGAGCGGCGGGAAACAGCAGGTTGGAGGCCGCTGTGGTCGAGGCTCGCGGCGAAATGTTCGTCCCCGTCGATCATCTCGTGTTCGAAGACCAGGTCGAGGCTTCGAGGGTGGAGCACAAGGAAATCTTCGAGGCGATCAAGCGGGGCGACAGCGCTCGCGCGGCGGAGGCAATGGAACGTCACATTCTGCACGCAAAAGACGAGCTCAAACGCTTGGCGCTGCAGGAAGAAGGCTGACGGGAGCGCGACGAACGGACGGTTCGTCCCGTTTTTCGCAAGTAAAAGTTTTGTGAATTGGGTCCCGAATCGACTTCAATGGTTCTAACATCGCCGGTATGACCCATACTTCCGTCAATGCTTCACATGATGCATCCGGCGATGACCGAACTCTACGAGGCTCGCTGGGTACCGGTTCGATAGTCCTCATGGTCGTTGCCGCGGCCGCTCCGCTGACTGTGATCAGTGGGCTTGTGCCGCTGGGCATTTCCGGTGGCAACGGTGCGGGCTTCCCCATGACCTTCGCCGTGACCACCGGTGTACTTCTGCTCTTCGCCGTCGGATTCACCGCGATGTCGCGTTACCTCCCGGGAACCGGCGCGTTCTATCTCTACGTCGGACATGGTCTCGGCCGTGGTGCCGGTGTCGGCAGTGCGATGTTGGCGCTTGTCAGTTACAGCACAGTGCAATTGGCGGTGTACGGCTACCTCGGCCCGGCAATGAGTTCGTTGATCACCTCCTACGGTGGTCCGGATGTGCCGTGGTGGATCTTCTCGCTCGCCTCGTTGGCTCTGGTAGCCGTCCTGGGATTTCGTCATATCGAATTGTCGGGCAAGGTGCTCGGCATCCTGTTGATCGCAGAGGTCGGGATCGTTGTCGTACTCGACGCTTTCATCATCGCCGACGGTGGCCCGGAAGGTCCGTCGACGGCAATGTTCTCTCCGTCGGATATTTTCTCCGGATCCCCCGGTGTCGCATTGGTATTCGCGCTTGCCGGCTACATCGGGTTCGAGTCGACGGCGATCTTCCGCGATGAGGCGAAGGATCCCGCGCGGACTATCCCGCGAGCGACATACGCCGCCTTGATCCTCATCGGCGGCTTCTATGCTCTCTCCAGTTGGGCGGTCGTGACGGCGTGGGGCGACAAGGGTGCAGTGGACATTGCGAGCACCGATCCCGACGGCATGTTGATCACCACTGCCACTGACTTTGCCGGAACGGTGACAGCCCATCTGATTCAAATTCTGTTGGTGTCCAGTCTCTTTGCCGCAGTTCTGTCTCTCCACAATGTCTTGGCCAGATACATCTTTGTTCTGTCGAACACCGGCGTTCTGCCGGGTGCAGGTGGGCGGACGCACCGCGTGCATGGTTCGCCGCACATCGCGTCGGTGGTGCAATCCTGCTGTGCTCTAGTGCTTCTCGGAGCTTGCATCGTCATCGGTCTGGATCCGGTGACACAGATCTTCGCGTGGTTCGCCGGCGTCGCGACGGTGGGGATCGTGGCTCTCATGTTGCTCACGTGCCTCGCCGTTCTCGTATTCTTTCATCGTACGAAGGTCGATCAGCGCCTCTGGCACACCAAACTTGCCCCGAGCCTGGGGCTCGTCGGCCTCATCGGATTCGCGATCGCCATTGCCGGAAACCTCCCGCTTCTTCTGGGCGGCAACGTTCTGGCCGTGGTGATGACCGGAGTGCTGGTGCTCGCGTTTGTGGGAGGATTCCTCTATGCGCGTCGACGCAAGCAAGTGAGCTTCGAACTCCCGTCATGAGAGGGCCTTCGGTGAAATGATGGGTGCACCCGCACTCGAGAAAGCAGGACGCCCATGACATTCGCGGATCTGGACGGCGATGAACTGTGGAGTTATCTGCAGGAGCGTTCAGGATTGCCCGGCCCGCGCGCGAACCTCGCGCTCATGCTCGAGTTCGCGCGCGGCGCCGATGACGACGACATCCTGCAGGCGGCGGAGTCCGAAGACGAATACATCCGCTGTTGTGGGATCGTCGGGCTCGGATTCATTCTCGTTCGTTCGCGCGACGAGGCTGTTCTGGACAGTCTGACGGAGGCGACCACTAGTGCTTCGTGGCGTGCACGTGAAGCTGCCGCAATGGCCGTTCAAGCGATAGGTGACGCGGATCCGGAATTGTTCCGGGCGATCATCGAGCAGTGGTCACGCTCCGCCCATCCGTTGACGCTGCGCGCAGCGGCTGCCGGGATCTGCGAGCCGCGGTTGCTGAAGGACAAGACCAACGCTGCGCAGGCCGTCCAGGTGTGCCGAGACGCTACCGAGTGGATCGTCTCGCAACCAGCTGATGCCCGTCGTGACGCCGACACACGTACTCTCCGGCAGGCGCTCGGATACTGCTGGAGCGTCGCGGTCGCGGCTGATCCGGAGAATGCCCTGCCGGCATTCGTCTCCCTGGAGGCGTCGGACGACGCCGATGTCGTCTGGATCGTCCGGGAGAACCGGAAGAAGGCTCGCCTGCGCAAGGTGCTCGAAACCTGACCCGTGGACCAGGGACCTAGGTTATCCTCAGAATTAGAACCTGTTCTAACTACGAGGGGTAGACCATGGCACCGTCCGCAGAGGTAATCCGCAAGACCGTCGACGCCTACATCGAGACAGTTGCCACGGGCACTGCCGCCCAGGTTGTGGCCCTGTATGCCGAGGGTGCAACCGTTGAAGACCCGGTTGGTACCGACGTTCGCACCACCCGCGAGTCCATTCTCGAGTTCTACTCCGTGATCGAGAATTTCGACCAGGAAGCTCACCTTCAGACCCTCCGCATCGCCGGAAACGAAGCGGCATTCCACTTCTCGCTGATCACCAAGCTCGGCGAGCAGACCCTGACCATCGCACCCATCGACGTCATGACCTTCGACGACGACGGAAAGATCCTGTCGATGCGTGCATTCTGGAACCAGGAAGACATGATCACCGCCTGACATGACGGTCAAGACGATCGATGTCGACGGATTCCGTTGGCAGATTGACGATTCCGGTTCGGGGACAGCTGTGGTTATGTGTCACGGCTTTCCCGGCCTCGGGTACAGCTATCGGCATCAGTCGGCAGCGTTGACGGAAGCGGGTTTTCGGGCGATCGCCCTCGACATGCCCGGTTACGGCGGCACTACCCGCCCCGAAGCGGTCGAGGACTACACCAACGATGCCGTCGCGAACCGGCTGATCGACCTACTCGACGCTCTCGGAATCGACAAAGCGGTGTTCGTCGGCCACGATTTCGGCGCGCCCGTCGCGTGGACCACCGCTCTGCGCCATCCCGATCGTGTTGCGGGGCTTGTCTCGTTGGCGGTCCCCTACGCGCCCGACAGGTTTCCCGCAAAACCCTCGACCATCTACGCCGCGATGGCGCGCAAGCATTTTCTGCACATTCACTATTTCCAGGAACCGGGTGCCGCGGAGCGCGAACTCGACGCCCGTCCACGTGAGTTTCTTCAGCGGCTCTTCCATGCCCTCTCCGGGGCTTACCGGTACCTCGACGTCTGGAAGAACCCGTCCGAAGGAAACGGCTACCTCGACGTACTGCCCGCGGCGCCTGCATTGCCGTGGTCGTGGCTCACCGAGGACGATCTGGATGTTTATGTAAAGGCCTTTACTGCAACAGGTTTCACAGGCGGCTTGAACTGGTACCGAGCGTACGACGCCAATTGGGAACGCAGTGCGGATCTGGACGGCGCGAACGTCAACGTCCCGACGCTCTTCGTGGCGGGCGCCGAGGATCCGGTCATAGCGATGAGCGGCCCCAAGGCATTGGACCGCATGAAGGACACCGTCCCCGACCTGCGGGGTGTGCACCTTCTCGGCGGCGCGGGGCACTTCGTACAGCAGGAACGTGCTACCGAGGTCAATGAACTTTTGATCTCTTTCCTTCGGTCGCTCTAGGCGAAATCGGGCCGAAGGTCTAGCGTTGCGCAGATGCGCACCAGGATCTTCGATCGCGGTATTCGGGTAGGTATCACCGGTGCTCTTGTTGCCGGTTCGCTTCTGGCTCTGGGTGTGTCCGGTGCCGCGGCCGCGCCGCCCTGCCCTGGATCGTCCCCCGCAATCCTCAGCGCCCAGATTCCGGGCGCAGCCCTCGAGGGTGTCACCGTGGACGGGCAGGGTCGCCTGTACACGACAGACCTGGTGAGTGGTCGAATCTTCCGCGTCGACGCGCCTGGTCAGGCCGCAGTTCCGATCGCGACGGTTCCCGGCGGTGCGGGCGCACTCGCGTGGAGCCCGGACGGTTCACTGCTGGTGGGAACCGGAGCAAACGCCGGCGTGCTGATCGGCGATCTGACGCGTGCTGCATCGGTCGCGCGGGTGGACGTGAACTCGGGTGCCGTGACGCCGATCGCCGGTGGTTTGAGCGCTGCAAACGGCCTCGCCGTCGCGCACGACGGAACGATCTATGCCACCAACGATTTCGGTTCGTTGATCGGTAAGGTCAGTCCAGGCGGTGCCGTCGACCCGGCGTGGGCGACCTTCCCGAGTGCAAACGGCGCCGCCCTGAGTGCCGATAATCGCTGGCTCTACGTCTCGCGCACGTTCGCAAACCCGGGTGTCAGCCGCATCTCCGTCGACAATCCAGGGTATTCGGAATCGTTGGTCGATCTCGGTGGTATCGAAACCTTCTCTGCCCCAGATGGTTTGACCCTGGACTCGCGAGATCGCGCAATCGTTCCCACGGACATCAGTGGTGAGGTGTGGCGGATCGACGGACCCGGCCAATACTGCTCGCTCACCAGCGGACTGCAGGCGTCGAGTGTGTTGACCTATGGGCGCGGCAATTCCGGATTCGCGAGCGGGCATCTCTACCGCGCTGGGTTCGACGGAAAGATCTTCGAGATTCCGGCTGGCTTCGATGCGGGTGCCCAGGCCGCGACACCGTAACGCGACACCTTCACTCGTCTTACCCACTACTGATGCCGGGACTGCCGGAATCGTCCATACTGGTCTGCATGGCGGAAACGAGTGAGATCGACGAGGCCGAAGTGGCCCTTCCCGCGATACCGCAGCCGTTGCTGACCCCGCTCACCGAAGCTGCGATCTTCCTGGTTTTCACCATCGACGAGGGTGGTGAGCAGGCAGTTCACGACGTTCTGGCCGATATTTCCGGACTGCAACGCTCGATCGGATTCCGGGTTCCCGCCGGTGGCTTGGCCGCCGTCGTCGGCATCGGTTCGGATGCGTGGGACCGTCTGTTCGAGGGTCCACGGCCGGCAGAATTGCATCCTTTTGTCGAGTTGACCGGTGACAAACACCACGCTCCCCGCACACCGGGCGATCTGTTGTTCCACATCCGGGCCCGTCAGATGGACCTGTGCTTCGAGTTCGCCACGGTTGTGACCAACAGGTTGGCCGGCGCCGCGTCGGTGATCGACGAGGTCCACGGGTTCAAGTATTTCGAGCAACGCGACCTCATGGGTTTTGTCGACGGCACCGAGAATCCGTCCGGGCAGGCCGCCTACGTTGCGGTCACCGTCGGTGACGAGGATCCGGACTTCGCAGGCAGCAGTTACGTCATCGTCCAGAAGTACCTCCACGACATGTCGGAGTGGAACTCACTGCCCGTCGAGGAGCAGGAGAACGTCATCGGACGCTCCAAGCTCGAAGACCTCGAGATGGACGACGACACCAAACCGGCCAACTCGCACACCGCACTCACCGTCATCGAAGACGAATCCGGTGAGCAGATCCAGATTCTGCGCGACAACATGCCGTTCGGCCACGTCGGCTCCGCTGAGATGGGTACCTATTTCATCGGTTACTCGGCGTCGCCGACGGTCACCGAGCAGATGCTGACCAACATGTTCATCGGGAATCCCGTCGGCAATTACGACCGCATTCTCGATTTCTCCACCGCCGTCACCGGAATCAATTTCTTCGTTCCGACGGCGGACTTTCTCGACGATCCCCCGAACGCGCCGACCAGGCTCGTTCCCGAAGCGACGTTCACAGCGCCCATCTCTGACGGTTCTCTCGGAATCGGCAGCCTCAAAAGGAGTGCCCAGCAATGACAAACCTGCACCGCGACCTAGCACCCATTTCGGCAGCAGCCTGGGCCGAGATCGAAGAAGAGGCGAGCCGTACCTTCAAGCGCCACGTCGCCGGTCGTCGTGTGGTGGACGTGGAGGGCCCGTCGGGTGACGATCTTGCGGCCATCCCGCTCGGACATCAGGTGCCGATCAATCCCTTGGCCGACGGCGTCATCGCACACGCTCGTCAGTCGCAGCCGGTCATCGAACTGCGGGTCCCGTTCACCGTCAGCCGTCAGGCCATCGACGACGTCGAACGCGGCGCCAAGGACTCCGACTGGCAGCCGGTCAAGGATGCCGCCAAGCAGATCGCGTTCGCCGAGGACCGCGCCATCTTCGAGGGATACCCCGCAGCCAGCATTACCGGCGTGCGGGCCAGCGGTTCCAACCCGGAATTGAAGCTCCCCATCGACGCCAAGGACTACCCGGAAGCCATCAGCCAGGCGATCACGTCACTGCGCCTGGCCGGTGTCAACGGACCGTACTCATTGCTCCTGAACGCCGACGCGTTCACCGCGATCAACGAGACCTCCGATCACGGCTACCCCATCCGCGAGCACCTGCGACGCGTTCTCGACGGCGAGATCATCTGGGCCCCGGCCATCGACGGCGCTTTCCTGCTGTCGACGCGTGGTGGTGACTACGAGCTGCATCTGGGCCAGGACCTGTCCATCGGTTACCTCTCGCACGATGCGAACTCCGTCGAGCTGTACTTCCAGGAATCGATGACGTTCCTCATGTACACCAGCGAAGCCGTTGTCTCACTTGCGTGAGAGCTTTCGAAACCTCTGATACCAGGGCGGGCGAGGCAGTTCGCCGATGTCCTGGAGGTGGGCGACAAAAGCCTGGGCGTCCGCGTGCGAAGACGTCTTCGGCCGTCCGTCCGCCCACGCTGTGAACAACCGAAGATAGCGATCGCCGAGAGTGTGGCGCACGACCGGAAGGTGGTGCGCCACTTCTCCTGCGCGCTTTCGGAGCAGTGCCGTCGAGACAACGGCAGCATCGTCTTTGTCGAAGCCTTCGGGTAGTTCGCCGCCTGCCACCAGTGCGCGAATCAGTGCCTCTTGACGCTCACCGAGCGCGCTCATGTGCGTGACCAATCGGTGCCCGCGGTGATGCGATCGAGCCCCGATGCGTCGGCGATGGCATCGAGTTCGTCGAGCAATTCCAGTGCCGGCGGATAGTTTCCGTCACGCTCGAGCATTATTGCGGGATGGTGACCGGCGGCGGTGAACTGCGCAAGGAGTTCCAGCACGGCTTCGGGCACAGGATCGGTATGCGTGTCGTGGTATTTGCCGTCGCTGATGCTGCCACCGGCGATGTGGCAGTATGCGATTCGCTCGAGTGGTAGCCGGATCAGCTCGGCCCAGGCATCACGCCCTCGGTTGAGGGCATTGGCATAGACGTTCGCGATGTCGAGAACCAGCAGAGCCCCGGTGCGTTCGACGATCTCCGAGAGAAACTCCCCTTCGGTCAACTCGTCGTCGGGCCAGTCGAAAAGGGCGGCAACGTTTTCGACGGCAAACGGCACCGGTAGACCGTCCTGAGTGCGGGTGATGTTGCGTACCAAGACATCGATCGCTTCGTAGGTGCGTGGCAGTGGGAGCAGGTGCCCGGCCTCTATGCCGCCCGCCCGCACGAATGCAATGTGCTCACTCGCCAAGGGGGCGTCCAGTAGCTGGGCTGCATGCGCAAGGTGATCGATCCGTGCCTGATCGACCGCCTCGGCCCCGCCAAGGGAGAGCGAGATTCCGTGCGGGATCACCGGAACTCCCAGCGAACCGAGGTGCGGCGGTATCTCGTTTCCGATGGATTCGGCAATGACTTCGCAGAATGCCAGGCCGTCTAGCTGCGCGATGATTCCGGATACCTCGGGACGCCAACCGATTCCCAGGCCGTACAGGGTCATTCGAGTCACCTCCCGTGTGCAACTGCTAACGGCGACTATAGACGGATCAGCCGGGCAACCAGTTGGGTCCCGGACCGTTGCCTTCTTCGAAGATCAGCCACGTTTTGGTCGAGAGAACCCCGTCGAGTCCCTGGAGTTCTTCGAGAACGGTGTGGCGTAGTTCCTGGTTGTCCGGGGCTCGAACCAGCACCAGAACGTCGAAGTCGCCGCCGAGGAGGGAGAAGTGCTCGACAAACGGCAGTGCCTTCAACGACGCAGCCAGACCTCGCCACGAGTGCTGCCTGATCGAGAGCGCCACGTACGCCGAGGAGCCGAGTCCGGCCTTCTCATGGGCGATCCGCGTCGTGAATCCGGTGATGATTCCGGCGTCCTCGAGCCTTTCGATGCGGACGTAGGCGTGAGCGCGAGATATATGCGCCTTCTCGGCCAGTGCACGCATGGAGATGCGACTGTCTGCGACCAGTTCGGCGATGATGCGGCGGTCGATCGCATCGAGAGCGTGCGGTTCGGTGGCCATCTGTCCATTCCTGCTTCGGTAGTCGAGTCGGTTGATGGACATATTGCTGCCCGAATCCTCATGATAGGCCGTTTGTCTTGAATCTTCGGCGCCTTCTGCCATTACGTCGCCGAAGTGCGAATACTGATGGACACAACGTCTTCTGGAGGTAGAAGTGACTCTTGTCGAGCCCTTGGGGGAACTGCGGTATCAAAAGTTCCTGCCGGCCGATTCCGCGGTGCAGTACCTCGACCCTGCTGGAGAACTGACGCGCAGCGAGGCGCGCTACGCAGAACCGAGCGACGATCGCCTGATCGAGATGTATCGAAAGATGTTCCTGGGCAGACGCTTCGACCAGCAGGCGACGGCGCTGACCAAACAGGGGCGCTTGGCCGTGTATCCGTCCTCGCGAGGGCAGGAGGCATGCCAGATCGCGGCAGCGATGAGTCTGGAGCCGAGTGACTGGCTCTTCCCCACCTATCGGGATTCGATGGCGTTGGCTGCTCGGGGTGTCGATCCGGTGCAGATTCTGAGCATGCTTTCCGGTGACTGGCACTGCGGGTACGACCCGGTAGCGCTGCGCAGTGCGCCGCAGTGCACCCCGCTGGCAACGCAATTGCTGCATGCAGCGGGGGTGGCCTACGGGGAGTCCCGACGGGGCCTGAACACCGTCGCGCTCGCGCTCTGCGGTGACGGGGCCACCAGTGAGGGTGATTTCCACGAAGCGCTGAACTTCGCCGCCGTCTTCAAGGCGCCGGTCGTCTTTCTGGTGCAGAACAACGGATTTGCGATCAGCGTCCCGTTGTCACGTCAAAGCGCAGCACCGACGTTGGCGCACAAGGGTGTCGGCTACGGGATCGGCAGCGAGCAGGTCGACGGCAACGATCCTGTTGCGATGATGGCCGTCATGGACGAGGCGGCGCGCTTCGTCCGCAGCGGAAACGGACCGGTGATCGTCGAGGCACACACCTATCGCATCGACGCACACACCAACGCCGACGACGCCACCCGCTACCGCGACAGCGCCGAGGTGGAAAGCTGGCGCGGGCGAGATCCGTTGCCGCGTCTCGAAAAGTATCTGCGCGCACACGATCTGATCGACGACGCGTTCGTGGAATCACTGACCGCAGAGGCAGAAACCGAGGCCGCCACACTTCGCGCCGGCATGAACGTCGACCGCCCGCACGATCCGCTCGATCTGTTCCGGTACGTCTTCGCCGAGCAGACACCGCAATTGCGTGAGCAACAAGCCCAACTCGAAACCGAACTTGCCGCCGAAGCCGCTGACACAGGGGGACACTGACCATGCCCATGCTCACGATGGCTCAGGCCCTCAACACCGCGCTACGGGACTCTCTGGCTGCGGACGACAACGTTGTCGTCTTCGGTGAGGACGTCGGCACCCTGGGCGGCGTTTTCCGCGTCACCGACGGCCTCACCCGCGACTTCGGCGACGACCGATGCTTCGACACTCCCCTCGCCGAGTCCGGCATCATCGGATTCGCAATCGGCATGGCCATGGCTGGTTTTCGTCCGGTCGTGGAAATGCAGTTCGACGCGTTTGCCTATCCGGCATTCGAGCAGATCGCCTCCCACGTCGCAAAGATCCGCAACCGTACCAAGGGTGCACTGTCGATTCCGATAGTCATCCGTGTTCCTTTTGCCGGCGGTATCGGCGGGGTGGAGCATCACTGTGATTCCAGCGAGGGCTACTACGCACACACGCCCGGCCTGAAGGTCGTGGCGCCGTCCACGGTGGAAGATGCGTACTCACTGCTACGTTCGGCGATCGAGGACCCCGACCCGGTGATCTTCCTCGAACCCAAGAAGCTGTACTTCTCGCGAGCCGATGTCGAACTGACCGCACGGGAGCCGATCGGGTGCGCCGTCGTCCGGCGCCCCGGTCGTGACGCGACGCTCATTGCCTACGGTCCGTCCGTGGAGGTTGCACTGAAGTCCGCCGAGGCCGCTGCGGCCGAGGGCCGCGACATCGAGGTGATCGACATCCGGTCGATAGTTCCGTTCGACGACGAGACGGTCACCGCGTCGGTGCGAAAGACCGGACGCTGCATCGTCATCCAGGAAGCGCAGGGCTTTGCCGGTGTTGCTGCGGAAATTGCTGCTCGCGTGCAGGAGCGATGCTTCCACCATCTCCACGCTCCGGTGCTCAGGGTCAGCGGATTCGACATCCCCTACCCCGCGCCGAAGCTCGAGCGTCACCACCTGCCCAGCGTCGACCGTGTCCTGGACGCCGTCGACCGTCTGCAGTGGAACGACGCCCCGGACACCCGTTGGGCGGTGACGGCATGAGCAATCAGGTATTCATGCTCCCCGACCTGGGTGAAGGTCTGGCCGAGGCCGATATTGCGGAGTGGCACGTCAAGGTCGGCGACGTGGTCACCATCGATCAGATCGTCGTCGAGGTCGAGACCGCGAAAGCTGCTGTGGACGTGCCTATCCCGTTCGCCGGGACCGTCGTCGAATTACATGGCAAGGACGGCGACACCTTGAAGGTGGGCACGCCGTTGATCACTGTGAGTGGTGGCGGCAGTGTCGACGCGGTCGTTTCGGCCAACCACGAGCGTTACCGTGAAGAGGAACGCGCGGGTTCGGGCAACGTCCTGATCGGCTACGGCACCAGTGAGGATGCACCGAGACGCCGTCGCAAAGCTGCTCCGTCGGTACGCGTGATCTCACCAATCGTTCGTAAGCTGGCTGTCGACAACGATATCGACCTCTCCTTGCTCTCCGGATCCGGTGCCGGCGGGGTGATAACGCGCGCTGACGTCGAGGCCGGGTCGAACACCGGCCCGGAGACGGAAACGTCGCACGTGAGCGACCAACGCATCCCGATCAAGGGGCTTCGCAAGGTGGTGGCCGACAAGCTGTCCACCAGCCGCCGTGAGATCCCTGACGCGACAACCTGGGTCGACGTCGACGCCACCGAACTGTTGGCGGCGCGAGCCGAGATCAACAAGTCACTGCCCGATTCCGACAAGATCAGCCTGATGGCGCTCCTGGCTCGGCTGACCATCGCGGCGTTGGGGCAGTACCCCGAACTGAACTCGTCGGTCGATACTGCTCGAGGCGAGATCGTCCGACACGCCCGCATCCACCTGGGAATCGCCGCACAGACACCGAAGGGATTGATGGTGCCGGTCATTCGAAATGCGGACGCCCTGAGCACCGTCGAACTCGCACAGGCACTTCGGGTGACCACCGACCTTGCGTGCGACGGCAAACTCGAACCCGCCCGCCTGACCGGCGGCACGTTCACGCTCAACAACTACGGGGTATTCGGGGTTGACGGATCGACTCCGATCATCAATCACCCCGAGGCGGCAATTCTGGGGATCGGGCGCATCATCGACAAGCCGTGGGTGGTGAACGGCGAGTTGACCGTCCGTAAGGTCACTCAGATCTCGTTGAGCTTCGACCACCGCGTCTGTGACGGAGGCGAAGCCGGTGGATTCCTGAGGCTGTTCGGTGACTACATCGAGAACCCGATCCGCGTCCTGGGAAGGCTCTGATGACCAAGGCTCTGATGACCAAGGCTCCGATGACAACTGCAGAACAGCACAGTGATGTCGTGATCCTCGGTGGAGGATCGGGCGGCTATGCCTGCGCCATCCGCGCTGCCCAACTCGGATTGTCGGTCACGCTGATCGAGGCGGACAAGGTCGGCGGAACGTGCCTGCACCGCGGATGCATCCCGACCAAGGCGCTGCTGCATTCCGCCGAGGTCGCCGATTCGGCACGCACCAGTGAGCAATTCGGAGTCCGGGCATCTTTTGACGGCATCGACATCGCGCAGGTGCACGACTACAAGAACGGGACAGTCGAGCGGCTGTACAGCGGTCTGCAAGGTTTGTTGGCGCAACACAAGATCACTATCGTCAACGGATACGGAACGTACGTCGGTGGGCGAAGCATCGACGTCGACGGAACCCGCTATACCGGAACATCACTCGTTCTGGCCACCGGTTCGTATCCGCGGGAACTGCCCGGCATAGAACTCGGCCGCCGGATCCTCACCAGTGACCAGGCGCTCGAACTCGACCGGGTGCCCACCAGCGCGACAGTGCTCGGTGGCGGTGTCATCGGCGTCGAGTTCGCGAGCCTCTGGCGCTCGTTCGGCGCCGAAGTCACGATCGTCGAGGCACTCCCGCGACTGATCGCCGCGGAGGACCCGTGGTCGTCGAAGCAGCTGGAGCGGGCTTACCGGAAACGCGGAATCGTCTGTAAGACAGACACAAAGATCGTTTCCGCGAAAGAAGCAGCCGATTCGGTCCGCGTCGAACTAGGCGACGGAACGATATCCGATACCGAACTACTGTTGGTCGCCGTCGGCCGCGGACCCCGCACGGACGGTAACGGTTTCGAAGAAAACGGAATCCGCCTCGACAAGGGTTTTGTCGTTACCGACGAACGCCTCCGTACGTCCGTGGACGGTGTGTACGCGGTCGGCGACATCGTGCCCGGTCTTGCGTTGGCGCACCGAGGTTTCCAACAAGGAAACTTTGTGGCTGAACAGATCGCCGGGAAGGACCCGATACCGGTCGCCGAACACTTGATTCCTCGCGTGACGTACTCACATCCCGAAGTTGCATCAGTCGGACTCGGCGAAGAGGCGGCGCGCACGCAGTACGGCGACATCTCCACCGTCGTCTACGACCTGTCGGGTAACGGCAAGAGTCAGATCCTGCGAACCACCGGGGGAATCAAAGTGATTCGCAGCGGAACCAGAGGTCCCGTCGTCGGCGTCCACCTGGTAGGCGACCGGGTTGGTGAACTGATCGGTGAGGCGCAGTTGGCCGTCGCCTGGGAAGCACTTCCCGATGAGGTGGGGCGTTTCATCCACGCACACCCCAGCCAGAACGAGGCGTTGGGCGAGGCCATGCTCGCACTCGCGGGAACACCACTGCACGCGCACCGCTGAACCGTGACCAGAAGAGGATCTGCAATGAGCATCGACGACGAACTGCGCTGGGACGGTGAACTGACCGTCACCCGACATGATCGGGAGACCGACACGACCTTTGTAATCCGAATCGACTCCACCCGTCTGGGACCGGCGTCGGGTGGCACGCGGGCGGCGCATTACCCCTCGATCGGTCACGCGCTGGCGGACGCCGGGAAGTTGGCCGGCGCAATGACTTTGAAGATGGCGGTCTCCGACCTGCCGATGGGTGGCGGGAAGTCGGTGATAGCACTGCCCGCGCCGCGCAATCGGATCGACTCGGCGACTTGGTCTCGTATCCTCGACATTCACGCGGAGAACATCGACAAGCTCGAGGGAAACTACTGGACCGGTCCTGACGTCAACACCAACTCGTCCGACATGGATCAGCTCAGTCGCACCACCAAGTACGTCTTCGGGCGTTCGGTCGACAACGGTGGCGCCGGTTCCAGCGCGCACGCCACGGCTCTGGGCGTGTTCGAAGCGATGAAGGCCACGGCGCGCCGTCGTGGACTCGGAACACTCGACGGCCGAAAGGTGCTGGTTCAGGGGCTCGGCGCCGTCGGCGGGGATGTTGTGCGTCTCGCGGCTCAGGCTGGGGCACGCCTGCTTGTTGCCGATACGGACCCGCAGCGCCTCGAGGCGGCTTCTCTTGCGGGGCACACGATCGTTCCTGCGGACGAGGTACTTCGAACGTCGTGTGACCTCTTTGCTCCCTGTGCGATGGGAGGCATCATCGATTCCGCTGCTGCTGCGTCGATTCCGACTCTGGCCGTGGCGGGCGCAGCAAACAACATCTTGACCGATGCCGCTGCGGGCGAGGTTCTGCGAAGCCGCGGGGTTCTCTGTGCCCCTGATTTCGTGGCGAACGCAGGCGGAGCCTTTCACCTGGTGGGGCGAGAAGTCCTGGGGTGGAACGAAGACGACGTCGTCGAACGAACCCGAGGGATCGGTCGAACTCTGGACGAGGTGTATTCGTTGAGCGAGGAACGTGGCATCACTACCGAGGCCGCAGCGCTTCTGCTCGCCCGGACGCGGCTATCCCCCGCATCCACCACCGCCGCCGCCACATCCGCCACCCCCACTGCAGCTGCCGCCTCCCCCGTCTGAACCGCCACCGTCCGAACCCCCGCTACTTCCGCTGCCGTCGGCACCGATTCCGGCGGCGGAGGCCAAGGCGGGATTGATCATCAGCATCGCCGAACCTGCGAAGAGAGCGGCGGACATCCCCGCCAAGCGTGGGCCGTAGGCGGAGAAGGCAGGCTTGTTGCGCGGGGACAGGTAGGCGTGTGCCGTGGTCAGTTCCGAACGTGCCGCACTGCCCGAGGTGGTGCGATCGAAGTTGAGCCCGAGCAGCGGGATGCTGAACCCGGTGGCGAGTACGGCGAGAATCAGAAACTCGACGGGCTTGTCGTTGTGCAGTCCGAAAGCAATGCGGACGATACCCACGGCCACCAGGATCTTCAGCGGAACTGTGGAGAGAAAGATTGAACGCCTGGTGCTGTCGGAGGTCAGGTATCCCCGGTCCGCCAAAGAGTTTCGTAGGCGAGCTGTTTCCACCGTCATGCGCTCGGCGAGTTGCCGCCGACGATGGGGTAGAGCCTGCTGGGCCAGGCGCTGGTACACGGTGAGGGTGTACCAGTCCAGGGTCTCGTCGCCAGGGCCCAACGGGCGCAGGACAGCGCCGTCGGTGGTGATCAGATCAGCGCTACGCAGGATTGCCAATGACGCTGCGATGGCGCGTGACTCGCCGGTGAGCATTCCGACTTCCGGAGGTGTCAGTTGCTCGGCGGAATACCCGTGCCCGGCGGAATACCTGCACCGGCGTGCCCGGATCATCAGACGCCACCCCAGAGTGAGAACCATGAGCGTGGCCGATACGGCTATGTAGCCGTAGAGGAAATCCTCGCTGGGGATCCCCCACGTGTCGGCTGCATGCGTGCTCATCCCCCACACCCCCCGCCGCCGCAACTGCTACCGCTGCCGCCACCGCCGTCCGAGCCGGACGATCCGGATGAGGAGCCACAACTGTAGTAGCTCGAACCCCCGCCACCCGGGCTGTACGCGGCGCCCGCAGCCACCGCTCCCGCCAGCGCGGGATCGATCAGAACCAGAGCGCCCGAACCGAAGAGCGCCGCCGAGAGCCCGGCGAGCGAGGGACCGTAGCTCGTGTACGCGGGCCGCAGTTTCGGTGAGAGGTACGAGTTTTCGTGCTTGAGGCGTCGAAGCTCGCTGTCGCCCAAAGCTGTCCGACGACGCTTGATGCGGAGAAGTGGAATCATCAGCGCGAGAACGATGATGGTGAGGAGCAGAAACCCGACCGGCTTACCGCCGGCGATGCCGGCGACGAGACGGACTACGCCGAGACCAATTACCGCCAGGATCGGAACGGTCCGAAAGGCAGCAGTCAGCCCGTCCTGCGGGCGTTGCAAGTATCCCTCGTCGATCAGCGTCGTACGTAGTTGTGCGAGTGCGACGTTCAGCCGTCCCATCAGACGCACCTGCCGCAGCGGGACCTTTCCGTTGCCGAGTCGCTTGTGCACGGTACGGGTGAACCAGTCGAGACGACTCTTGTCCTCCGCAGTGAGTGCCAGCTTGGTCTTTCCTTCGGTGCTGATCAGTTCGGCGCTGCGCAGAATAGCCATCGACGCCAGAACGGCCTGGTAGTCACTGGTCAAGGCGCCGATCTCGGGAGGAGTGAGCGGCCGACGGACCGAGTCGACGACCACGGGCGACCGGCGCGCAGTCATTCGGCTGTACAGCGAGAGTCCGATCGCGACGGCAGCCGCCACCAGGTACCACTGAAGGAAAGTCTGGCTGGGGATCCCCCACGTGTCGGCTGAGTAGTAGTTGTTCACCGCACTCACCCCCCACAGCTCACGGTGCTCGAGAAGGTCGAGCAACTGGACGGTGAAGACCCGCCGCCGCATCCGGGTGCCCAACCGCCGTCGCGGCCCGGACCGAAGAGTGCCGCGGCAATACCCGCCGACGTCGCCCCGTAGGTAGCAAACGACGGTTGGAAATTCGGTGTGAGGTAGGAGTATTCGTCCTTCAGGCGACTCAATTCGACCTGGCCGAAACGAGTGCGTCGGCTCAGGCGGAGAAGGGTTACGACAATCAGGGCGAGGCAGACGACCACGAGCGGAAGGTATCCCACCGGGTTCTCGTTCACGACAGTGAATCCGGTCCTGATCGTGCCGACCACGGCGACGACAACGACCGGTACCACGGACAATCGCGTCAAAGTGTGTTCACGATTGCCGTTCAGGTAGCCGGCCTGCACCAGGTCGCTACGAAGCTCCAACAGCGGCAGCGGAAGTGTCGGCACGAGCCGGGAGGGCACGGCAGTTCCACCGGCGTCGTCGATCCGCTGGCGGACGATGCGGGTGAAGCGGTCATGCTGACCCTGGCCGGCAGAATGTGCAGCACTCTCGAGTTCTGCCACGGCAGCGCGTACCGCACGCTCGTCGCTGGTCAGTACTCCCATCTCCGGTGGTGTGAGTGTGCGCAATGCAGGTGTGGGCTTGCGCATGGCGACGCCTCTGATCACAAGTGCGATCACCATCGCTCCGGTGGCAGCGGCGACGTACCACCCGAGGAAAGCCTCGGTGGAAATTCCCCACGTATTCGTATGATCATGCATCGCACACCACCTCTCGATGAACTCCTGAGAACCAGTCCAGTCTCTTTGTCCGACAACTGATGTCAGTATCGGGCCAGTACCCGGAAAAGCGATATCCGGGTGGCCATCGTCATCATTCCGTTACCGGCGAACTGGGGATTTACCGGCCGGTAGGTCGAAGCACGATCTCCGTGGGGTGTGCGTCGGACGGTGTTTCGACGGCAGTGAGTACGGCACGCGCCACAGTGGAGGCCTTCAGGAAGCGCTCCGGGTCGTACTCGTCGCCCTCGCCGGCGACGATGTCGCGCTGCATATCGGTGTCGATCCGACCGGGGTGAATGGAGGTGACCCGCAAGGACGGCTCTTCCAGGCGCAGGGCGTCTCCGAACGCGCGCAGGGCGAACTTGCTGGCCGCGTACGAGCCCCAGCCGGCGTTGGCGCGCAGTCCGGCACCCGAATTGATCAGTACGACGTGGCCACCGGCTGCCCTGAGGGCAGGAAGGAGGACACGAGTGAGTTCGGCGACGGCGATGACGTTTGCCTCGAGGGTGTGTCGCCACTGATCGACCGAGGATTCCTCGATGGTTCCGATGTCGGCCATGCCGGCGTTGTGTACCAGCACGTCTAGCGTCGTGATGGACGAGGCAGCGACCGCGACGGCGGCGTAGTCCGTGAGGTCGAGGGGTAGAGGCGTCGATCCGGGTAGTTCCGCGCAGATCGGCTCGAGGGCCTGCGCGGATCGTGCACCGAGCAGCAGGTCGTGTGTCGGCGCCAGTTCGCGTGCGATGGCAGCTCCGAGGCCGCGACTGGAACCGGTGATCAAGGCAGTAGGACGCATGGTCCGAGCCTATCGAGTGTGAATTGTTCGGCTATACGAACTTGTGTATTTGTTTACCCACATATTAGAGTTCGAGCATGACGACTCGCGACGCGAAGAACTTCCGCCGCCTGGGAATTGCCGCCCTCGCCGCCCTGCTTCTCTCCAGCTGTTCTGCGGTGAATTCCGGCTCCGACGACGACCGCCCGGTGGTGCTCACCACGTTCACCGTGCTGTCGGACATCGCCCAGAACGTTGCCGGCGATCACCTTCGCGTCGAGTCGATCACCAAGGCGGGGGCGGAAATTCACGGCTACGAGCCGACGCCCGGAGACATTCGGCGGGCGAGCGAAGCCGATCTGATCCTCGACAACGGCATGAACCTCGAGGCGTGGTTCGCGAAATTCGTCAACGGTCTGGACGTGCCACACGTCGTGGTCAGCGACGGTGTCGAAGGCATTCCGATCGCCGGTGACGCGTATGCGGGCAAGCCCAATCCGCATGCGTGGATGTCTCCGTTGAATACGCAGATCTACGTCGACAACATGGTGACTGCTTTCAGTGACCTCGACCCGGACAACGCCTCGGCATTTGCGGAGAACGGCGCGAAGTACAAGGCGGAACTGCAAGCAGTGCAGGACGGCCTGGTCAGTGGGCTGGCGGCATTGCCCGCAGGTCAGCGCGCACTCGTCAGTTGCGAGGGTGCGTTCTCCTATCTGGCCAGGGACGCGGGACTCAGCGAGGCCTACATCTGGCCGGTCAATGCCGAGCAGCAGGCGACGCCGCAGCAGATCATCGCCGCGATCGACTTCGTCCGGGCCAATTCCGTTCCCGCTGTCTTCTGCGAGTCGACGGTCTCGGATGCCCCCATGCAGCAGGTTGTCGGGGCGACCGGTGCGAAATTCGGTGGGACGCTGTACGTCGACTCGCTGTCCGAAGACGACGGTCCCGTGCCCACCTACCTGGACATGATTCGCCACGACACCGACGTCATCCTCGGCGGTCTGACCGGCGGTAAATCATGAACGAAGCCATTCGCGTCGAAAACGTCAGCGTTCACTACGGCGAGGTCCACGCACTGGACCATGTCGATCTGACGTTGAATTCCGGAAGCGTCTGCGGATTGATCGGTATGAACGGTTCAGGAAAGTCGACCCTGTTCAAGGTGATCATGGGAATGATCAAGCCGGACAACGGCTCTGTGAGAATCGCCGGTCTCGACGCAGCCGCTGCGCGCAAGAGCGGCCGCGTCGGATACGTGCCGCAGAGTGAAGACGTCGACTGGACCTTCCCGATCAGTGTCCATGACGTCGTGATGATGGGCAGGTACGGCCACCTCGGGTTCTTGCGACGTCCGCGGCGTGCAGATCGCGAGGCGGTGGCAGAGGCCCTCGAGCGAGTAGAACTCACCGAATTTGCGGATCGTCAGATCGGTCAGCTCTCGGGTGGTCAGAAGAAGCGCGCCTTCGTCGCACGCGGTATCGCACAGGACGCGTCGATACTGTTGCTGGACGAGCCTTTTGCCGGCGTCGACAAGCGTTCCGAGGCAACGATTTCGACGCTGCTACGAGAGTTGGCTTCCGACGGCCGATCGATCTTGGTCTCGACTCACGACCTCCACGCCGTGCCGAAACTCTGCGACGAGGCGGTACTGCTCATGCGCAAGGTTCTGGTGCACGCCGACCCGGACACCGTGCTTCAACCGGAAAACCTCGCCCTGGCTTTCGGTCTCGACGTGATGGACAGGACCTGATCGATGAACCTCGTAGAACTGCTACTTGATCCTCTCCAGTACGGATTCATGGTGCGCGCGTTGGCCGTTGCGGTTGTGGCGGCGGTTGTCTGCGCGGTGCTCAGTTGTTGGTTGGTGCTCATCGGGTGGTCACTGATGGGCGATGCCGTCTCGCACGCTGTCCTGCCCGGTGTTGTCCTCGCCTACGTCGTCGGCGCTCCATTTGCCATCGGGGCCTTGATCTTCGGGCTGATCGCCGTCGCACTGATCGGACTGATCCGTAACACCAGCCGCGTCAAGGAAGACGCCGCGATCGGTATCGTCTTCACGACTCTCTTTGCGTTCGGTTTGGTTCTCATCTCGGTGACCCCCAGCCAGACCGATCTCAACCACATCATTTTCGGCAACCTGCTGGGGGTGAGCTCGTCCGATCTTCTGCAGGTCGCGATACTCGGCGCGTTGGCGTTGAGCATTCTGTTGATCAAGCGTCGCGATCTGACGTTGTTTGCCTTCGACCCGATCCATGCCAACGCGATAGGTCTTTCGCCCAAGCGTCTCGGAGCGCTGCTACTCGGCGTCCTCGCACTCACGTCCGTTGTGGCGCTGCAAGCCGTCGGGGTCGTGCTGGTGGTGGCGATGCTGATCATCCCCGGCGCGACGGCCTACCTTCTCACTGAGAAGTTCTCGCGGATGCTGGTGATAGCTCCGGTGGTTTCCGCAATCTGTGCGATTACGGGTATCTACGTCAGCTACTACCTCGACACAGCTTCCGGGGGCATGGTTGTGATGACGCAGGGCATCGTGTTCGCCCTGGTGTACCTGTTCAGCCCGTCGCAGGGGGTCATTGCGAAATGGACTTCGCAGCGGCGTAGGACCCGAGCGGAATACAGCGCCGTGGTTTGACGGGCGGTCTTGATCGTTCGTCCAGTTAACAATCCGCTACCAAATCGGGTAGGTTCGTACGGGCATTCGTCACCACAAACATTCCGGCCGCAACGATGCCGGCTGCAAGACAATCGGTGGTGACGCCTTGAACACCGATGGGCCCTTCGATGACGCAGTTCCGAGCACGACGCACGTGGCTGGTTCTCGGCGTCGTTGTTGCGGTCATCGTCCTCGCCGGATCCGGGCTGCTCAGCCCACGAACCTCGGTTCTGGTGGACGATGTCGCCCAGCTCGTCGGCGGCGCCACTGCGACTGCGGTCTGTTGGTGGACGTCGCGGCGCCATCACGGAGTCGAGCGTCGTTGGCGAACTCTGATGGCTCTCGGTATGGCCGGCTGGACCCTCGGAATGTTCTTCTGGGCGTTCTACCGCTCAGTTCTCCACGTACCACTTCCGTCGCCGTCGATCGCGGACATCGGTTTCTTCATGTTCCCGGTGTTTGCCGTACCGGCGCTTCTGTCGCTGGTACGTGAGTCTCCCCGGCGTGAGGCGATCGGCCCGATCCATCTATGGCTCGTGCTGACGCTCGACGGGCTTGTCGTTGTCGGTGGATTGTTCATCCTCACGTGGACGACCGCCCTGGGTGCCGTCGTTCATACCGGTCCGACAGGGTCTCTCGGGTTTCTTGTCGCGGTGATGTATCCAATCACCGACTTCGTTCTGATCGCGATGGTCTTGCTGATGGTCATCGGACCGAAGGCCGTTGCCGAGATCCGCGAACCGCTGACGTTCCTCGGGTGCGGGTTGGTGATGCTCTCCCTTTCGGACAGTTTGTACGCGTACTTGGTCGCGATCGGCGCCGAGAGTATGCCGACCATCGCCGATGCCGGGTTCATCGCGGGGCCGCCTTTGATCGCCTTGGCGGCGCTGACGAAGCGAACCGAGCCTCGGAACCGCGACGCGCCACAGCAGTGGCGAAGTGATCGGACTCAGTTGCTGCTGCCGTATCTGTTGATCGCGGTGATCGCGACGATCGTGACTGTTCAGGCACTGATCGTCGGCAACCTCGATGCCGTGGTCGTGATACTCGGCGTCGGCGTGCTGGTTCTCGCGCTGGTGCGCCAGATACTCACGCTCCTCGAGAACGACGCGCTCCTCCAACAGATCTCCGCTGCGCAGGACGAGCTCCGGTACCGAGCGCATCACGACCCACTCACCGAGCTCGCCAACCGGGCCGCATTCGACGAACACTTCGCGAGCGCCATCGAGAACTATCGCCTCACGAACTCCGATTGGGTGCTGATGCTTGTCGATCTGGACGACTTCAAACAGGTCAACGATCGTTACGGGCACCCGGCCGGTGACCGGTTGCTGGTTGCCCTCACGGCGCGTCTGCGTGAAGCGGTTCCCGAGAGTGCATTTGTCGCTCGATTCGGCGGCGACGAATTCACGGTGCTTCTGCAGGGCCCGATCGACGACGCCGTCGTCGTAGCCCACCGGATCGTCGACGCGCTCAGTTCTGATCAGACTGCAGACACATCGGTGTCGGTAGGTGCGAGCGTTGGTGTCGCGCAGTTCGAGTTAGCCGACGAGCCGCTGAGTGCACACGCTCTTCTCCGCCGAGCCGATGCGGCGATGTACGAGGCGAAGAGAAGCGGAAAGGGCGCTGTTGTCGTCTACTGCGATCGCCGCGAAGACTAGCGCCGTAAGAGTGCGAAGATCGTTGCCGGTGAACCCGATCCGGCCTTGTTGATCGCGCCACCGACAAGGATGCTCGCCCCGGTGGTTGGCAGGGCGGCAAGATTGTTCAAGTTCTCCAGGCTGATTCGATGCTTGTCGTACAGGAGCGTCGAGACGGGGTAGGTCTCGTCGTTTCCGAGGTCGGGACCGAAGGTGTCGGTTCCCAATGCTCCGCGGGTGC
This sequence comes from Rhodococcus sp. 5A-K4, assembly GCF_046097995.1. NCBI lineage: Bacteria > Bacillati > Actinomycetota > Actinomycetes > Mycobacteriales > Nocardiaceae > Rhodococcus > Rhodococcus sp. 5A-K4. The sequence continues at coordinate 11,966 of NZ_JBJURM010000025.1, read as the reverse complement.
CCAAGCGTCCGGTGTCTATCAGCCACCGCGCCGCGTCCACCGAGAAGCCGGGTTGGTGGGTGACACCCTCGGCATCGGCGTTGGCATATTCTTCGCTACCCCAGCGCGATTCCCAACCGGTCCAGAGAACCACGGCCGCTCCATCGGGGATCTTGCCGTTGCGCGTTTCCCACTCCTGAAGGTCCGCGACCGTGAGCGCATAGTCCGAATCGGCGGCAGCCTTGTCCCGGATGTCGATCTTCACTGCGGGAAGGAAGAGGTCGGCCGGATCGAGTTGGTCGGCTGTGAGTCCACCTTCCTGAAAGTGCGCGGGTGCGCCCCAATGTGTGCCCGTGTGTTCACCCTCCTTGACGTACTGGAGGTAGTAGCCGTCGTCTGCGATGGTTGCCGCTGTGTCGAGAGTGAACGCGGGATCGCCGGGAAAAATCGGCGTGGTCGCGGGGTCGTTCACGTGGGAGAGCGAAACGACTTGCAACAGCTCATCCAACGGGGTTGTTGCGTCTTGGCTGCTTCCGGAACTGCTACCCATGTCGATCACCTGAGGCCCCGCTACCAGCGCCAGGCCTGTGGCTGCGCGCTGAAGTAACTGTCGTCGTTTCATCGATCCCCCGCCAATTTGCCCGAATTGAGAGTGTTGCAATCACTTTCGCTCCTTGAACACTAGGCTGCTGCGGACCATGACGACCACTCCACATCGCGGACGGCTATCACCTGTCCGTGCGGTCGGTGATCTACGTACTGCGGATACTTTGCGGCCAAAGCGTCGATTGCGTTCTCGGACTCCTTGGTGCCGGGGCCGAGGACCTCCGCGCGTCCGTCGACGCGGACCCACCAGAGCGCGGACCAGTTGTCGTCGTAATGATCGACGAGCAGGCTCGCACGCCCTGTCTCGGTGATGTTCCGGAGCCTGCGAAGTGCGGTGGTGGTCTTCGGTTTGTGGTCGACGCAGGAATAGACGGTGTCGCCGACCAAAACGAATACCAGCGGCACGATGTGCGGAACGCCGGCCGCATCTGCCGTTGCCAGGTGAGCCACCCGCGCGGCTTCGAATCGTGCTCTCGGGTCGTCCATATTCACAGCGTAAGGGGATCAAGGCTTGCCGCGAGCCGCTGCTGACGGAACAGTGGTCTCATGGAACCGGATGAAGCGCTTCGGGAGATCGCCTACTGGCTCGAACGATCACGCGCTGAAACGCACCGCGTCAAGGCCTATCGCCGAGCTGCGGAGGTCTTTGCTGGATTGTCCGACGAGCAGAAGGAGTCTCGCCGGAAGGCCGACAGTTGGAAGGCTCTCACCGGCATCGGGCCCAAGACGGCAATGATCATCGCCCAGTCGTACGACGGCGTCCCCGAGTATCTCGAGGAACTGCGGGGGCAGGCCGAGCCCATCGGAGACGGCCCATTGCGCCAAGCGCTGCGCGGCGATCTCCACACACACTCCGACTGGTCCGACGGCGGAAGCCCCATCGAAGAGATGATGCGACGCGCAGCAGCACTCGGCCACGACTACTGCGCCCTCACCGATCATTCGCCTCGCCTCACTGTTGCCAACGGGCTGTCCGCGGAGCGCCTACGTTCTCAACTCGACGTGATAGCCGGGTTGAATGCCGAACTGGCTCCCTTCCGCATCCTCACGGGAATCGAGGTGGACATCCTCGAGGACGGTTCACTCGATCAGGATCCCGATCTACTCGACGAACTCGACATCGTGGTGGCGAGCGTGCACTCGAAGCTGCGGTCCGAACGCGAGGCGATGACCCGCAGAATGCTTGCTGCAGTGCGAAATCCGCGTGTCGATATTCTCGGGCATTGCACCGGGCGTCTTGTCGAGGGTGCTCGCGGAACCCGGCCCGAGTCGCAGTTCGATGCGGAGAAAGTGTTCGAGGCCTGCCGAGAATCAGGGACCGCCGTCGAGATCAACTCCCGACCGGAGCGTCGTGACCCGCCTTCGCGTTTGATCGAGTTGGCCCGCGATCTCGATTGTCTTTTCTCCATCGATACCGACGCCCATGCCCCCGGTCAGCTGGCTTGGCAGGGCTACGGCTGTGACCGGGCCGAAAAGTGCGGCGTCGAAGCGGATCGGGTGATCAATACGTGGACCGCCGAAAATCTTCTGGAGTGGGCGAGCAATTGACGGTCTCGGCACGCGCGCTGCTGTTGGTGCCGTTGGTGGCGTCGCTTTGCCTGGCCACCGCTTGTTCGGCTCCCTTCTGGCGAGATTCGGTGTACTTCACACCTCCTGAGGCTCGGGTGTTCGAGACTGCCGACTGTCTCGGAATTGAAGTCGCATGGGGCCTGTTCGGTGTCGATCTGTACTCGCGTCCGAAACACGAAACAGGGTATCTTCCATCTGATTTCGATCCAGTGGCAGTATTTCGTTGCGAAGTCGGCGAAGACGCCTCCGGAGCGCTGACCGTCGACATGGTTCGACTCGAAGGTGACGTAGCCGCCGTCAAGGATGCATATCGTGTCGACTCCAAACGCTTTCCCGACAATGTCGTTGCGAGTTGTGTCACAAGCGAACTGGTTCCCGTCAAACTGTGGATGGTCAACAGTGCCGGACAAGTGATGTTTCCGGCCTGGCCGTCGAGTCCGTGCGGCTTTCAAGTCGGGCCTCTCGATTCGCTTCGATCTCTGCATGAAGTCGAACGTGTCCGAACTTCGTTGAGTCTTTCTCCGACGATGGCGAATTGCGATCGCTCGTCTGCCCTTCAATTCGACCGGACAGATGCCAGAGAAGTCGACAAGGCGCGCGAGCAGTTCGAGAGAGGCGAAGTCTATGACCCGCTCGACAATGAGCTGGCTACGCCTGTCGCTGATGTTGCAGGACTATCCGTGTGCCGGCATGAATCTCAGACAGCCGTGGACGTTATACGCCTGACCGAAGCGGAGAGTCGAGACGTGGTTTGCCGCCATAGCCGATGCTCCTATAGCTCCGCCTTGTGATCAGATCGCGACAGCGACAGCATCATCAACCCTCCTACGGGTGGACGGTTCGGGCGGTACTCCTGTGAGCGTGGAGTTGGATGGATGTCGCCGTGCCGCCCTTTCCGGCTATCGAAGCACGCCGGAATGGGTCACCGAGGCGTTTGCTCGGTGACCTCCGGGTTCAGACCCGCGTAGTGGAGCGACGGGGTTTCTGGTCGGGGTCGATGCCTGGCGGTGGGATGAACCAGGGCAGGTGATCAGCGCCTACCTGGATTTCCCATTGTCCGGTGAATCCGGGTTTTCGGTGCATCAGGGTGTGGTGGGTTCGGCAGAGCAGGACCAGGTTGTCCATGACGGTTGGTCCTCCTTTGGCCCAGTGTTTGATGTGGTGGGCGTCGGTCCAGGCGGGGACGCAGTCGCAGTCGGGGAAGGCGCATCCTTTGTCGCGGGCGATCAGTGCGGTGCGTTGTGCCGCGGTGACAAGCCTTTTGAGTGGGGTGACGTCGAGTGGGGCACCGTTTTCGTCGAGGAGGACGGCGCCGAGCATGCAGTCGCAGGCGATCATGCGGGTGCGGCCGACGCTCAGTGGTCCCATCCAGGGCATGTGGCCGACATCGAGATCTTGTTTGTCGAGATCCGGCATGCCAAGGTCCAGGGTGTCGAGGTCGTCACTGTCGGACGGGCCAGGTGTTGAGCCATCACCCGTTGTGGCGCATTCACGGTGGTAGGCCAGGTCTTTGGCGTTGATGTGCACGTTCAGGTGCGGGCGTTGGCCGCCGTCGATACCGGTGGCAGCGTTGTCGAGGTAGCGCCGGATGAGCTCTGCCATGGCGTCTGCGTTGCGTGTGGCGGCGGGTCGTTTGTCGGGTGTGCCGTCCTTGGCGGGGGTGGGCATGGAGAGGCTGGAGAGGGCGGAGAGAAGCATCTCACCGGTCACTCCGTCGAAATCGCCTCGCACGGCCACTCTTCCGTTGAGGGTCGGGGAGATGCGCAGTTCGTTCCGATCGGTATCTTCGCTTGGCGGTATGTCGTCGGATTCGAACATGTGCTCGAGGACGCTGATGGCGTAGCGCAGTTTGACGGTGGTTGCTTCGACGCCGGATGCTGCCGCGAGGAGTGTGTCGCAGCAGTACGGAAGCGCGGCGTCGGGCATTGTTTTGGGTGGGGATTCGCAGAACGCCACGATCAGTGCCGCGTGCTCGAAAGTGAGGTCGCCGGAGTCGAATTGGTCTTCGATCTCGGGGAATGACCGTAGGGCTTTTCCCAGGGCTGCGATTCTTCTGCCGGTGGAGATTTGCAGCATGGTGTGGTTCGCGAGCCATTGTCCGGTGCCGCGGTAGCAGAGTACTTGTTCGTCCGGGTTCAACGTCAGGGTGTCGACGGCGGCCACTCGAATGGCTTCCAGGCGAAGGATTTCCGCTGACGCGGTGATGGCGATCTCGCGGACGTCGCTGGGGTGCAGCCGCCACAATCGTCCGCGCACACCCACAGCGGAGCTGTTGACCACGGCAGTGACAGCGTCGTCGATGGTGTCGATCGTCATGAGAACCCCCCGTTCCACCTTCCATCATACTCGAACATACTTTCGAGTCAAGGACGTTTTCGAGAAGGTGAGGTGGGCCCGGCCGTCGCGATTCTATTGTTCGAGAGGAGATTCCGCCTCTAGAGCATCAGCGCCGGATCTGTGGTCAGTTCGATGTTGAGCCATGGTTCGTAGGGGAGATCGGCGAGGCTGTTGGCGAACGAGCGTCGAACTGCGTCTTCACCGTCGATGTCCCAGCTGTGTGGCGCGACCATGAACGTCGCTTCGATATACAGCTTGCGACCCACCTTGCTCATGGTGAGAGTCGGTTCGTCCAAGCCGAATTCGTCGCGGACGGCGGTGATGGCCTCGTGCACGCGGGCCTGAACGATTTCGCCGGGAGCACCTTCGAGGAGTTCGATCAGTGCGGTTCGCAGAAGTGCGTACGGTTGCGGGACTAACAACGCGCAGCCGAGGAGGACCAAGACGGAGTCGACATATCGGTCGGCGTCGGAGAAATCTGTGCGGCCCAGGATCATTGCGACGACAGCACCGACTGCGACCAGCGCGCTGAAGGCAGCCGACGCTCCCCATTGCCTGGCTTCGGCGACGAGCAGATCAGATGTGCGGTCGACTTGTCCGACGTATCGCCAGATGATGATCGACACCACTGCGCTGACAGCGCCGTATGCCACCAGAGACCCCGCGGTGACGTCGGCTCCGCCCGCGAGGATGACACGAACTGCCTCGACTGCGGCGTAGGCGAGCGTCGCCAGTAGTGCCATGCCCTGGACAGCGATGACTACCGGGATCAATGCCTCCTTGCCGAAGGGGAAGCGTGCGGTGGGGCCCGAGTCGGCTATCCGCGAGACCCGCAGCGACAGCGCCGTCAACACCATTCCGATGAGGGCGTACACACCGTCGAGCAGGATCACCTGGGACTGCGAGATCCAGCCCCAGAATGCGGCGAGCACAGCCAACGCCGTTGCGACCACGAGGGAGTACCGCAGGGCCTTGCGTTCGCGGGTAGCGCTGTCTTCCTTGGTGCCCATGAAATCCAAACCGCCTGTCCGTTTCGATATTCCTTCACGTAGGAATACCAGCAACGACGCGCAGGCACGGCATCAGTGGACCAATTGTGCTGCCAGATCCAGAAAGTCCTCGGCGTTGATGTCGAACTCGTCGGAGAATGACACATCGGGATTGCCCCTGGCTCCGAATTCGAGTGGTCGGGCTATGAAGGCTGTGCGGAACCCGAGAGCTTTGGCCGCCCGGATGTCATATTTGTGGCTGGCAACCATCATGATCTCGGCCGGGTCGAACCCGAGGTATCGAGCAGCCAGGTGGTAGATCTTCGGATCTGGTTTGAAGACACCGGCCATTTCGGCGGTGAAGACGGCATGCCATGGCAGATTTCCGTGCCGGGAGATGCTGACTGCGGCATTCACATCGGCGTTGGACAAGGCAGCGATTGTGTACTGCTGGCGCAGGGTTGTCAGGCCTGCGACGGTGTCCGGCCACGGGTCCAGGAATTTCCAGGCGGTGGTGAGTTCTTCCTGTTCGGCATCGGAAAGTTCGATGCTCTCGCGGGCCAACAGCTTGCGCAGAGCCTCGCGGTACACCGAATGTACTGTCACCCATTCGCCTGTGGAGTCGTCGGCCTCGGAGGTGTTCGCGAAGTACTCAGCGCGCCAGAGATTGACGAATCTTGGCCAGTCGACGTCGGCGTCGGTGATCCGACGGGCCTCTCGGCACAGGGTGCTGTGAAAATCGGTCGCTGTGCCCTGGACGTCGAACAGCAGTGCTTTGATCTTCTCGCGCACAAGCCCTCCACCTCGAGATCGCCTGACGGTGTTGCCACATTATCGCGGTTGCGGCGCCCGATTCGTGCTCGATGAGCGCAAAGGCGCCGCGCGTCGCAAAATAGACATCTATGGCCGACCGCGGATTTACCCCGACTCAGCTCGCCGCCCGAGCTGCCTACCTGCTGCGCGGAAACGACCTGGGCACGATGACCAGCGCTGCCCCGAAGCTGTATCCCCACATGTGGAGCTGGGACGCCGCGTTCGTCGCGGTAGGTTTGGCGCCGCTCAGCGTCGAACGGGCGGTAGTAGAGCTCGATACCTTGCTCTCGGCTCAGTGGAAGAACGGAATGATTCCGCACATCGTGTTCGCGAACGGTGTCGACGGCTACTTCCCCGGCCCGACGCGTTGGGATGTCAATGCGTTGGCAGCTCATGCTCCTTTGGGTACCGCTACATCGGGAATCACTCAACCCCCCGTTCACGCGATTGCGGTGCAGCGGATTCTCGATCATTCGCGTCGGCACGGACGTACGACGCGTGCGGTCGCGGAAGAGTTCCTCGACCGGCGCTGGAGCGATCTGGTTCGGTGGCACCGCTGGTTGGCGGAGGCCCGCGATCTCGACGGCAACGGCCGCATCGCGCTCTATCACGGGTGGGAATCGGGGATGGACAATTCTCCGCGATGGGATCTGGCGTACGCGAATGTTGTTGCGGGACAAGTGCCTGCGTATCAGCGCGCTGATCTCGCTGTGGTGACCGACTTGTCTCAGCGACCCACGGATCACGAATACGACCGCTACCTTTGGCTTCTCGAAGAGATGAAGGCCGTGAGGTACGAGGATTCTCAACTCGCCACTGCCATGAGTTTTGCCGTGGAGGACGTGTTTGTCAGTGCGGTTTTCTCGATGGCATGTGATGTTTTGGCAACTATCGGTGAGGAGCATTCGCGACCAAACTCCGACGTCCGTGATCTGCGCGGTTGGGCAGATCGATTCCGGCAGGGCGTAATTGCCACCACCGATGAACGATCGGGTGCAGCAAAGGATTTCGATCTTCGCACCGGACGATGGGTTCATACCGAGACCATCGCGATGTTTGCGCCGTTGCTGTGTGGCGGCCTGAGCCGCGATGCCGAGCGCGCTCTGTTGCGTACTTTCGAGGGGCCCAAATTCTGTGGTCACCCGGACATGCGATTTGCCGTCCCACCGTCGACGTCTCCGGTTTCCGGCGATTTCCGTCCTCGGGAGTATTGGCGCGGCCCGGTGTGGCCGGTGATCACGTGGTTGTTCTCGTGGGCGTTCGCGCGTCGGGGGTGGGCCGAGCGATCGCACGTCTTGCGTTCGGAGGGGTTGCGGCAGGCCAGTGACGGCAGTTTTGCCGAATACTACGAGCCTTTCACCGGTGAGCCGCTAGGCAGTATGCAACAGTCGTGGACCGCGGCGGCCGTTCTCGATTGGCTCGGTTGAGTGAACATTCCCTGAATTAGCGGACGAAACGGACTAGTCGACCTTACTCTCGGGAAATGGTCGAGCGACGGATCGTCAGGACACTGGGCAAGCTCACCCCGATCGCGATGGCAGCTGCCATCGCGATCACGGCACCTGGCCTCGCAGCTGCCGACGCTCCCCGCGGCCCGGACGTCTCGTCGTGGCAGCACGTGGACGGAACCGGAATCGACTGGTTCCAGGTCAAGGCGTCAGGGCACGAGTTCGCGATGGTCAAGGCCACCGAGTCGCTCAACTACGTCAATCCGTACTTCATCCAGGATTGCCTGGTCATGCGGGCTGCCGGCGTCTCGCGCGGGGCCTACCACTACGCAGATGTTCGCCAGTCCCCCGAAGCCCAGGCTGCCTTCTATTCGGCGATCGTCCTGGGTATCAACGGACCTGGTGACCTGCCGCCCGTCCTGGATCTCGAGGACGCGAAGGGACTGCCCGCCGGTCAGGTCATCGACTGGACTCATCGCTACCTGAATACAGTCCAGGCACTTACCGGGCGGCAGCCAATCATTTACACGTACCCCAACTTCTGGCGTACCCAGATGGCCAACACCACCGAGTTCAACCACTACCCGCTGTGGATCGCCGATTACAACGGGCAGAACGCACCGGGCCCGCTGCCCGGTGGTTGGTCCAACTGGACCTTCTGGCAGTACACCAGCACCGGACGCATCCCCGGGATCACCGGAAATACCGATATCAACGTTTACAGCGGGGCGCAGGGCGATTTCGATCGCTACGCCAACAGTGTGGGGTTCGGCAGCAGCTAGTTTGCGGCGGGGGCCCTTGGCTCCGTGGTGCCCGGTTCGGGCCCTTTCGCCCTCGATGCATTTGCCTCGAGGCACGCGGAAGGGCCCTTTTTGGCACTCTTGTGACGCTTGGCTGGTTAGTCCGGTTGTTGCTCGTCAGTTACGAGAATTCTGCCGAGTGGTAGCCACGGTCGCTGAACTTTCGACTAGCTGAGCAGGATCAGAAAATAGCTATGGCAGAAAATGAGCAGGACTGCTCCAACCGAAAAGCTACAAAACGGACTTGAAGTTGGGTCTGGATCGAAGGCGCCGACCCGGTTTCGGTCGAAGATGGCGCCTCGCAATCCAATTATCGGAGCGCCGGAGTGCTTCGTTACCGGCAGCCGTCGCCGGGTGCGGTCTGGACCAATTCGATAAATTTCTACGTGCTTGCACGGGCGATTGGACTCCATTCAGTACGGAGTTTCCGTTCATGGTTCGAGGGGCTGTGGCGCATCCAACAGGCCTTATCCATATTGGGCATTTGTCCAGATTCCTGGTCGCCTCGAAGTTGGTCGTCACCCGATCTGGTCAGCGGAAACGCTGAATGCCATCGCGTCCGGCGCAGTGCCGTGCGCCGAGGGCTGAATTGTCCGCTTGAACAACGCTGCTCCTCGAAGCTTGTCCGATCTACGAACAAAAACGTCGATCGGTCTGCTTTGTCTGACTTTCGATGGGCAAGCTCCCGGTTATCTGTTATCTTGAACCAGATAACTGGAAGGTTGCTCTCGATTTGCACGGATTTCGAGGGCCAAGGTCCTGTTCAGGGCGGCTCTTCCAACACGCAGGTGTTTCCGAAGAGGAGCTCGAATGACAGGACCGGCAACAGCGTCCGGTGTGAGGTCGATCAGCCGAAAACAGGCGGATCGACCCGAACCAACCGATCAATCGGGAGTTCGCGCCAGCGCTCTCGCATCTCCGTCCACCGAACATCGATCAGGCACATCCTGGGGAGTAAGAAATGCCTAACGACATACCGCCGACAAGGTCGGCCTTATTCACCGCAGGGCTCCCGCCCTGGGTGCGAGCGTGGACGGTGGTGTGGACCGCCATCGCGATGATTCTCGGCCTCTCCGGCGCGACGGCAGTAGCTGCATCAGCGCAGCCGGCCGCGACGCTCGGCGGTCCCGTTCAGGCTCAGACGCCGGCTCGTGCTGCTGTCCTGCCGGACGAACAGCCCGCAAAGGGCTGTGCCTTCAGCGCCCCTAACACTGGCCCTTTCTCGCAGAACATCTGTTGGATCGACATGTCGGCGCTCAACGAAGCCGCGGCCACATCCGCGGCCGGGCAGTCGATGGAAATCCAGCTCACCGAGGGCTACAAGATCAACTTCAAGGCTTTCCTCACCGACTCGGTAGCAGGAAAGACGCATCAGGGGGTCGAAGCGAAGGCACTCCCCACGTTGAGTTACTCAGCGCTGGGAACGTCCGCCTACACGGGTGTGCCGTCGACGATCAAGCCCGCGATCTACCAGAAGTCCTCCGTGAATGGACAATCCGGCGGGACGGTGTCGCTCAAGAACATCGTGATGACCGGGCCCAATGGCACGGTGTACAACTACGGTCTCGTAGCAGCCGATGCCGAGTCGACTGACGCAAACACATCAACCGACAAAGAGTTCCTCACCTTCAATTCGGACAAGCCGCTGCGACAAATCGCGCGCACAGTTGGTGTTGACGAACCTGGCTATCCCGGAATTCGCGCTTGTGACGGTGGGCTGACGGCTATGCCCGCCACCACCGTCCGATGCGATTCTTGGAACCTGGTCAACAACCAGGAGTATTCGCCGGGCACTTTGGTTGTTGCATCGACCGCTCCAACCAACTTCGCGGCGACGTTCGGTAATACCGTTCTGGCGACCTCTCGTCAGGGTCTGGCTTTCGGTGTCCTGCTCTCGAAGGTCAAGATCGACAAGGACCTCACGCGCGTCACCCCCGGTGACGATTTCACTATCGGCATGAGCACCGGCCACCACGCAAACGCGGGTGCTGCTGCAGCGACCGAGATCAAGAGCACCACGACCGGCGCTACAGATACGACGGCATCGACTGGCTGGCGTACGCTCCTCGCAGATACGACACCTACTCCTGTCACGTTCTGGGAGAAGCCAACTACCTCGGCGACCAAGACCGCGAACTATGCGACGTCATGGGATTGCCAGGTAAACGGTGTGACCCAGGCGCTCAGGGTCGGGGACGTTGCGCAGGCAGCACTCACACCGGGCGACAACGTGTACTGCAAGGTCAAGAACACTCCGGTTCTCGTGAAGAAGTCGTCGTCACCACCTACCGGTGAGACGGTCAATATCGGCCAAACAATCACCTACACTCTGAATTTCGAGAATCCCGGCACTGCGCCGGCAACGATCGACTACACGGACTTCCTTGCCGACGTCATTGATGACGGAACGGTTGCGGTCGGTGCTGCTACAGGCGGACTCACCGCTGCATTGGACGGCGCCGACAAAATCAAAGTCGGCGGCACATTGCCAGCCGGCGGCAAAGGGACTGTCACCTACACCGTCACGGTCAAAGACGGTGGCAACAAAGTCCTGAACAACTACCTCGTTCCGGGGACAACAACTCCTCCCACAACATGCGATCCTGCAACCAATCTCTGCACGACGCATCCCATGCCCGGGTTCACGGTCGCGAAGACCGCTGTGCCCGCGACAGGTTCGACGGTTCAGGCCGGCGATACCATTACGTACACGGTCACCGGTGCTAACACCGGCAAGACGGCCCTGACTCCCGCGACGATCAAAGACGATCTGAGTGCGGTTCTCAACAATGCTGCTGTCGTTCCGGGCTCGCTGAAGGCGACCGTCGACGGTGCTGCTGTCGCTGCTCCGACCCTGTCGGGCAGCATTTTGTCGTGGTCCGCCAATCTCCAGGCTGGTAAGTCTGTTGTTCTGACCTACCAGGTGAAGGTCAATGCCGGCGTTGCCGCGGGCACGGTTCTGAACAACAAGGTCACCGGTACTGCGAAGCCACCCACCGGTCCGGACATCACTCCTCCTACGGTGGAGACGAATCACTCGGTTCCCGGCTTCAAACTGGAGAAGACTGCTGATCCGATTTCCGGTTCGACGGTTCAGGCGGGCGAGTCGATCAAGTACACCGTCACCGGAACCAACACCGGTAAGACGAAGCTCGATCCGGTAAAGATCAACGATGATCTGGGTGCGGTTCTCAATAACGCCGCTGTCGTTCCCGGTTCGCTGAAGGCGACCGTCGACGGTGCTCCTGCCGCTGATCCGACTCTGTCGGGCACCACCCTTTCGTGGACTGGTTTTCTCGAAGCCGGTAAGTCCGTCGTTCTCACCTATGAGGTGAAGGTCAACGACGGCGTTGCCGCGGGCACAGTCTTGAACAACAAGGTCACCGGTACTGCGAAGCCGCCGACCGGTCCGGAGATCACTCCTC
>NZ_JBJURM010000024.1:0-107454 GCF_046097995.1 Rhodococcus sp. 5A-K4 | reverse complement strand
GTGTCGGGGCCTACAGCGGGTGCGCGGAGACTTCCACCCAGCCGGGTCAGGACTACGTGCGACTGGTGGTCGGTGCGCGGGGTGGCGCTGATCCGACAAACATGTGGGGACCGTTCGACGGTCCGGGATGGCGCGAGAACGATCCCGTCGTGAACGCGGAGAAGTTGCGGGGGACCGAACTGTACGTCTCCACCGGATCCGGGCTGCCAGGTCCGCACGACAACCTTCAGGCGCCCGATGTGAACGGAAATCCCGGAGCACTCCTGAATCAGATCATCGTCGGCGGCATCATCGAATCCGCGGTCAACGGGTGCACACACGGATTGGCGGACCGACTGAACGCACTGGGCATCCCCGCGACCTTCGACTTCAAGCCAACCGGAACCCACTCGTGGGGTTACTGGCAGGACGACCTCCACAATTCGTGGCCGATGATCGCCAGCTCGATGGCAGCGCAGTAGTCGGTGCGGATCTAGTCGGTGCGGATCTAGTCACCGGAGAAACGGCGCGCGCATCAACGTCTTTCTCACGTGCCACGGTGACGATCGGAACAGTGTTGCCATCACCTTCGCCGTCGCGGCCGCGTCCCGCCGATCGGAAAGGTATGACCGCTGAGCCTCGACCGGTAGATCGAAGAACTTGTCGAAGAATGTGGTGACTTCGCCCGAGTCGAGGGTGAGAAGTGCGTTCAGACCAACGCGGCGGAGAGCGGATACCGCCTTGGCCGAGCGAGGCCAGAGTGCCACGTTCGGATCGTCACCGTCGGCGATTGCTTTCGCGACAGTGTCGGCCTCGGCGAGTGAGGAGGCAACGCTGTATCCGGTTCCCGGATGCATCAGACCGCCTCGCCCGCCGAACCGGAGGACAGCGTCCGGGGACGAGTCCCTCGGGCCTTCGACCGCAAAACGGACTCGCTCGACCGGCGCGTCGTCGGGGACTTCGCAGCCCCGATTGTGAAGTCGGGTGCGCAGACGTGTTTCGAGTTCGCGCAACCCCAACGCCGGCCGGCCGACGAGGCAGGTCTCCTCGAGGAGGACTCGCTCGTTGTCGAGCGGGACCGCGTAGAGAAACGACGGAGTGTCGGCGTCGGAGGTGCCGTTGTCTGTTCGCCAGTCCATGAACCAGGCCTCGCTGCCGCCCAGAATCGGATCGGCCAGAGCTCGGTCCACGATCATTCCGAAGGCCGTCTGCTGCGCGGTTGTCACTGCCAGATCGGTGCCTCGGGCGTCGACGACGACGGATCCCGTCAGCTGCGATCCGTCCACGCACACGACGGTGGTGGTGGACAGTGTTTGAGCGCGTAAGCCTCTGACCTTTGTGGATGTGTCGGAGAGAAATGATTGCAGTAAAGGTGTATTCAATACGCAATAGATGCGATCAAGCGTTTTCTGCCCGCTGGTCCACACGCTCGGGCGTTCGATTCGGCTCGCGATCACCTCGTCCGGCAGCCACGACGGCAGCTCGTCTGCCCACGCCGAGTACGTCGGCGTCCACACCCGATGAGGATTCGGATCGACAACGACAACGGTGAGTTGCCGGGCGATACAGCGCGTCGCGAGTGCCCGCCCCGCCGGCCCTCCGCCCACGATCACCACGTCGGCGGAGGAGTCGAGTGTGCTCATGATCGGCGCACTACATCGATCCCGTTGCGAGCAGACCGCCGTCGACCCGGACCGTTTCGCCGGTGATCCATGCCGCCGCGTCGGAGACGAGGAAGCCGACCAAGCCGGCAACGTCCTCGGGGGTGCCGAGCCGCTTCATCGGGTAGCCCGCCGACGCCTTGTCCTCGCCGGCAGCGACCAGGGCTGCCGCGAACTGCGTCTTGACGATCCCGGGTGCTACGGCATTCACACGAATCTTCGGTCCCAGTTGCCAGGCCAGTTCTTCCGTCAACCGGATGAGCGCAGCCTTCGACGCGCCGTACGCCGCGATGACGCCCGTCGACCGGATCCCGGCCACACTTGCCAGGTTGACGACGGCTCCACCGTGTTCGCCCATCCACGCCCGATGTGCTTGTTGGACGTAACCGAGGGCGGCAACCACGTTCACGTCGAAGATCTTGCGCACGGCGTCGAGGTCCGCCTCCATGAGCGAACCGAAGACGGGATTGATTCCGGTGTTGTTGACCAGAATGTCGAGCGAACCGAACTCGGCGACGGCGCGGTCGACGGCACCGGATCGGGCCTCGGCATCGGCTGCGTTGCCCGCGAATGCGACGACCTTGCCGCCGTGCCCCAGATTGGACAGTTCGGATGCAGCAGCCTCGAGGGGCTCCGGCTTGCGGGCTGTGATCAAGACGTCGGCGCCGCGAGCGAGGAGTTCGGCGGCGACAGCTTTGCCGATTCCGCGACTTGCGCCGGTGACGATGGCGGCGCGGCCTTCGAGGTCGCGAGGACGAGTGCTGTTTTCGCTAGTCATGTCCCGAACGTTAGCGGACTCACACGCTCCTGGTCGGAACGACCGTCAGGTCACGGTAAAATCGATAGTTCTTGTGTCTGTAGTCAGGCATTGTTTACCCGTATTCGTCGTTTTTCCTGAGGAGTTTGCTTGATTACCGCCACTGACCTCGAAGTTCGTGCCGGTGTCCGCACCCTTCTCACAGCTCCCGGGCCTTCGCTGCGCATCCAGCCGGGCGACCGGATCGGACTCGTCGGACGTAACGGTGCCGGAAAGACGACCACTCTGCGCATCCTCGCCGGTGAAGGTGAGGCATATGCGGGAAGCGTCGTACGCACCGGTGAACTCGGATACCTCCCGCAGGACCCCAAAGAGGGCGACCTGAGCATCCTCGCCAAGGACCGGGTTCTCTCTGCCCGCGGCCTCGACACGATGCTCCGCGAGATGGAGAAGCAGCAGATCCTGATGGGCGAGGTGCTCGATCAGGAATCTCAGGACCGCGCGGTCAAGAAGTACGGCCAGCTCGAGGATCGATTCTCGGCCCTCGGCGGCTACGAAGCCGAGAGCGAAGCTGCACGTATCACCAGCAGCCTCGGCCTCGAAGACCGCATTCTCGGGCAGCCGCTCAGCACGCTGTCCGGCGGTCAGCGTCGTCGTGTCGAATTGGCGCGAATCCTCTTTGCCGCCTCCGACGGCAGCGGTGCTCGCTCGGACACGACTCTGCTGCTCGACGAGCCCACCAACCACCTCGACGCCGACTCCATCACTTGGCTGCGTGGATTCCTCCAGAATCACGAGGGCGGACTGGTGGTCATCAGTCACGACGTCGACCTGCTCAACGACGTCGTCAACCGTGTGTGGTTCCTCGATGCCGTCCGCGGTGAGGCCGACGTCTACAACATGAACTGGAAGAAGTACCTCGACGCTCGTGCCACGGACGAGCAGCGTCGTCGCCGCGAGCGCGCGAACGCCGAGAAGAAGGCCGGTGCGCTGCGGATTCAGGCAGCGAAGATGGGTGCAAAGGCAACCAAGGCCGTCGCGGCTCAGAACATGGCCAAGCGAGCCGACAAGTTGATGGCGAACCTCGATGCCGAACGTGTCTCGGACAAGGTTGCGCGGATTCGTTTCCCCGAGCCCGCCGCTTGTGGCAAGACTCCGCTGATGGGCAAGAACCTCACCAAGGTGTACGGCTCGCTCGAGATCTTCACCGGTGTCGATCTCGCGATCGATCGTGGGTCTCGTGTGGTTATCCTCGGACTCAACGGTGCAGGTAAGACCACACTGCTCCGCATCCTCGCGGGCGCGGAGAAGGCGGACGCGGGTGAGCTGATCGCCGGTCACGGACTCAAGGTCGGCTACTTCGCTCAGGAGCACGACACCCTCGACGACGACGCGTCCGTGTGGGAGAACATCCGCCACGCTGCGCCGGATACAGGGGAGCAGGAGCTGCGTTCTCTGCTCGGTGCCTTCATGTTCACCGGCCCACAGCTCGAACAGCCGGCCGGAACGCTCTCGGGTGGTGAAAAGACGCGTCTGGCTCTGGCCGGTCTGGTGTCGTCCGCTGCCAATGTTCTGCTTCTCGACGAGCCCACCAACAACCTGGACCCGATCTCACGCGAGCAGGTGCTCGACGCGCTCCGCAGCTACACCGGTGCCGTCGTCCTGGTCACCCACGATCCGGGCGCTGCCGAGGCACTCAACCCCGAGCGGGTCATCCTCCTGCCCGACGGCAACGAGGACCACTGGTCGCAGGAATACCTCGAGCTGATCCAGCTCGCCTAGTCCCCTGTGCGCCTTTTTGGTAGTGGGAACTACCAAAAAGGCGCACAGGGGCGAAGCCCCTCAATCTCGCCGCCGCACCGATTCCTCGACCAGATCGAGAACCGCTGACAGGTTGTCGACGCCGTGGCCGGAGGCGATTCTCGCGACCAGGCCGTCCATCACCAGATCCAGATACCCGATCAGAATCTCGGTGGGAACGTCGTCACGGAGCCGCCCGGCCGATTTCTGTCTGGCGAGGCGCGCACTGGTCGCTTCCGTCAGTTCTACGGAGCGCTGTGACCACTTCTCGCGGAAGTCGGCGTCATTGCGCAGTCGACGCGCTATCTCCAGTCGCGTTCCCAGCCAATCGAATTGATCGGGCTGCGCGAGCATGTCCCGCATGACCTGGACGAGTCCCTCTTCGGCGACGACATCTGCCATCCGGCTCGCATCCTCGCTTGCGAGAGCGAGGAACAGGCCGTCCTTGTCCTTGAAGTGATGAAAGATCGCTCCTCGGGACAAACCGGTGACTTCTTCGAGACGGCGAACTGTGGCGCCGTCGTAGCCGTATTCCGCAAAGCAGCGGCGGGCGCCGTCAAGGATCTGACTGCGCCGTGCCGCGAGATGGTCTTCACTGACCTTGGGCACGTTGTTGTCCTCGTCTCGCGCTTTCTTTGTGCTCTGAACGCACGTGGCGGACTCAGCACCTCGCTGAGTCCGCCACGTGGGTTAGAGCAGGGCTCGGTTGACTAGCCCCGGATCATGTTGCGAAGCACGTACTGCAGGATGCCACCGTTGCGGTAGTAATCCGCTTCGCCGGGGGTATCGATGCGTACGACTGCGTCGAACACGACCTTCTCGCCGTTCTCGCGCGTCGCCGTGACCTTCATGGTCTTCGGGGTGACGCCCTCGTTGAGCTTCTCGACGCCTTCGATGTCGAAGGTCTCGGTGCCGTCGAGCTTGAGCGAACCTGCGGACTCGCCGACCGGGAACTGCAGCGGGACAACGCCCATGCCGATGAGGTTGGAGCGGTGGATGCGCTCGAACGACTCGGTGATGACGGCCTTGACGCCGAGCAGGCTGGTGCCCTTGGCTGCCCAGTCACGCGAGGATCCGGAGCCGTACTCCTTGCCGCCCAGGACGACCAGCGGGATGCCGGCTGCCTGGTAATTCTGCGACGCGTCGTAGATGAATGCCTGCGGTGCGCCTTCCTGCGTGAAGTCGCGGGTGTAACCACCGGAGACGTCGTCGAGGAGCTGGTTACGCAGACGGATGTTCGCGAACGTTCCGCGAATCATGACCTCGTGGTTACCGCGACGCGAGCCGAGGGAGTTGTAATCCGCACGCTCGACGCCGTGGGAGTCGAGGTACTGCGCAGCGGGGGTACCGACCTTGATCGGACCTGCCGGGCTGATGTGGTCGGTGGTGACCGAGTCGCCGAGCAGTGCGAGGACGCGAGCGCCCTTGATGTCCTTGACCGGAGCCGGATCCATCGTCATGCCGTCGAAGTAAGGTGGCTTCCGCACGTAGGTGGAGTTCACGTCCCACTCGAAGGTGTCACCCTTCGGGGTTTCGAGGTTCTGCCAGCGGCTGTCGCCCGCAAAGATGGTTGCGTACGACTTGCGGAACATGTCCTGGTCGATCGAGGACTTGATCGTCTCTTCGATTTCCTGCGTGGACGGCCAGATGTCCTTGAGGTAGACGGGGTTTCCGTCGGTGTCGTTACCGAGCGAATCGGTCTCGAAGTCGAAGTCCATGGTTCCGGCGAGGCCGTATGCAATCACGAGCGGCGGGGAAGCCAGGTAGTTCATCTTGACGTCGGGGGAGATACGTCCCTCGAAGTTACGGTTACCCGAGAGCACCGCGGTGACCGAGAGGTCGTTGTCGTTGATGGCCTTCGAGACTGCCTCGGGCAGGGGTCCGGTGTTACCGATGCACGTGGTGCAGCCGTAACCGCCGAGGTAGTAACCGAGCTTCTCGAGGTACGGCCACAGGCCGGCCTTCTCGTAGTAATCGGTGACGACCTGCGAACCGGGAGCCATGTTGGTCTTGACCCACGGCTTGGTGGCGAGGCCCTTTTCGACGGCGTTGCGTGCGAGCAGTGCAGCACCGAGCATGACCGACGGGTTGGACGTGTTGGTGCAGGAGGTGATACCTGCAACAACGACGGCGCCGTGGTCGAGAACGAACTCACCGGCGTCGGACTTGACGACGACCGGCTTGCTCGGACGGCCTTCTGCACCGTTGGCAGCAGAGAGAACGTCGACCGCTCCGTCGTCGGCAAACGACAGAACCGCGGGATCGGAAGCCGGGAAGGACTCCTCGACGGCCTCGTCGAGCTGGGTGTGCTCGGTCGGGTAGTTCTCTTCCACGTAGTTGTGGATGTCCTTGCGGAACGCAGTCTTGGACTCCGACAACAGGATTCGGTCCTGCGGGCGCTTCGGGCCGGCGATCGAGGGAACAACGGTTCCCAGATCCAGCTCGATGTACTCCGAGAAGACGGGTTCCTTGTCAGGGTTGTGCCACAGGCCCTGTTCCTTGGCGTACGCCTCGACGAGAGCGAGCTGCTCGTCGCTGCGGCCGGTGAGGCGCAGGTACTCGATGGTCTCGGCGTCGATCGGGAAGATCGCTGCGGTGGAACCGAATTCGGGGCTCATGTTGCCCAGCGTTGCGCGGTTCGCGAGCGGAACCTCGGCAACACCGTTGCCGTAGAACTCGACGAACTTGCCGACGACGCCGTGCTTACGGAGCATCTCGGTGGCGGTGAGCACGACGTCGGTTGCGGTGACGCCGGGCTTGATCTCACCGGAGAGCTTGAAGCCGACAACGCGGGGGATCAGCATGGAGACGGGCTGGCCGAGCATTGCTGCCTCGGCCTCGATGCCGCCGACGCCCCAGCCGAGCACGCCGAGGCCGTTGACCATCGTGGTGTGCGAGTCGGTGCCGACACAGGTGTCGGGGTATGCCTGTCCGTTACGGGACATGACGGTGGGCGCCAGGTATTCGATGTTGACCTGGTGAACGATGCCCATTCCCGGGGGGACGACCTTGAAGTCGTCGAATGCGCCCTGGCCCCAACGGAGGAACTGGTAACGCTCGCCGTTGCGCTCGTATTCGAGGTCGACGTTGCGCTCGAGTGCGTCGGCCTGGCCGAAGACGTCGAGGATGACCGAGTGGTCGATGACCATGTCGGCGGGGGAGAGCGGGTTGACCTTGTTCGGGTCGCCGCCGAGGGTGGTGACGGCCTCACGCATGGTGGCGAGGTCGACGATGCAAGGAACACCGGTGAAGTCCTGCATGATCACGCGGGCAGGCGTGAACTGGATTTCGATGCTCGGCTCGGCTGAGGGATCCCAGCTCGCGATTGCGCGGATGTGATCCGCGGTGATGTTGGCACCGTCTTCGGTGCGGAGAAGGTTCTCGGCGAGAACCTTCAAGGAATAGGGCAATTTCTCGGTGCCGGGGACGGCCGAGAGGCGGAAGATCTCGTAAGAGTTCTCACCGACCTCGAGGGTTCCCTTGGCTCCGAATGAATCGATACTGGTGCTCACGTCTGCTCCACTCGTCTATGAGGGTCGCTACCGACGGGGCTGTGTCGGCAGCTGAAGCGAGGTACTTCGGCCGGGAAGACCCTCCGTAGCTCACGCCAATCGCACAGTTCGCGTGAGAACTGTCCGAACATCGGAGCTGCAGTAGAACCTGTCCTGACCGGTGGTACCTCTTGGTCCAAGTCTAACAGTACGCTTGTCCTGTGAGAATTCAGGGCAAGTTGACCGAAACAATCTTCATGCAGACTGCGGGCCTGCGCAACGCAGGCTTGGCTGGGTGACCACACCCACAGTTACCGCTCGGGCGGCACGCGCGGCGGTTGCGTGTGACGCCTGGTGGCAGTCGACCTGAAGTAGGCTGCATGCAGGCCCGTCGCGGGTCGGCCGCCGAAAAACGACCTCGGAAGAACTCCCCGCATCTCAGCGGTGGACGGAATCCGAACAGCACCCGGATGAGAGATGTCTGCTCCTACCAATCACGCTTTTGCGCCTGTGCACGTGAAGTCCCCGTTGCACGTCGCTGTTCCGTCGGATGTCGATCTCGACGACGTGCTCGCGGACCTTTCGACGGACGGCGTCTCCGCCCCGGAGTCCGATGTTGTGGGGCTGACTGCGGTGGTGACCGACGCCCGTGAACGTGGTGTCGACTTGAGCGTCGTAGTGGTCGACGCAAATCCGGGCCGGCCGTCCGATCTTCGCGACCTGGCCACGACGGTCGGCAAAACCGAAGGCGGCACGGTTCTCGTTCTGAGCCCAGACTGGATGGGTAGCTACAGCGACTCGATCAGTCGCGTGCAGCTCGAAACCGCGCAGGACCGATCTTTCGGAGAAAGCGCGAGCGTGACCGCGGACCGCTTCTCGCACGAGATCGTGGCGCCGGGTCCGCCGTGGACGCTTTACACGGTCCTTGTCATCGCACTGGTTGCGGTTATTGCCGGAATTACCTTTGCCGTCAAGTGGCGGCGAGAGCCGGAAAACGCGCAAACCAGACATATCGCTTCGACTTCAGAAACGGCGACATCTTCCGACCACCGGGCCGATTCCGTCTGACCTTGGTCCTTTTGCGAGATTTTCAGTAACTCGTCGAAAACAGGTACTCACCGCTGTTTGCGGTGAGTACCTGCCCTTTTCGGTACCTGCATGCCATTCGACCAGCTCAAATACCGTTTGTGTTATTTGTGGCTAAAGTTTCCAAAGAACGCTTGAGTGTCGTACGGTACAACTGGCACTTTTTGGGGAAGAAGTGTCGCAGACAGGCTGATGTTGTTCGACGCGTACTTGTCGGTTGCCTTGTTCTCGAGGTGTCGACGGTGGCGTTCGTACGGCACGTCCAGGTCGACGAGCAGCTCTCGGGCTGTGGGCGACCGGTGCTTGGTCTGCGCATTCCCTCCCCGCACGGATCGGCGACCCAGCGGGCCGTGGCGTTACACGCGAGGGAGAGTTATTTGTGAGGCAAGTAACACGTGGCGGCGAGTCCCGTCGTGGTCCTTCCCGTAAGTCGATGCGCCTGGCGCAACTGGTCATCGGATTCGGCATTGTCGGGTCCCTGATCGTCGGTACGCCCGCCATGTCCTCGGCCGTACCACCGCCGCCGCCGAATCCGAGTGACTCGGACATCGCTGCGGCCGATTCGCAGGTCTCGTCGAGCGTCGGCACCGTCAGCGCGCTCATCAATCAAGTCGCATCGGCCAACGAACAGTTGTCGGCACTCGACAACGAAGTTGCGATCAAGCGTGAAGACGTCAACAAGACGCTCGTGGATCTGCAGAACGCTCGCGGCGCCGCAGACACCGCAGCGCAGGCCGTCGGCGTCACCAAACAAGCTCTTAAGGACGCGTCGGCGCAGATCGAGGTCGCTCAGACGGACTTCGACAAGTACGCACGCTCGAGCTACGTCAAGGGCACCAACACCGCGTCCATCTCGTCGTTCCTCGACGCCAAGGGCCCGGGCGACGTCCTCGACCGCGCGCAGGTCCTCAAACTGCTCGCCAATACGCAGAGCGCAGTGCTTGACGGTCTCCAACGAGCACGTACCGAGCAGGCGAACAAGGACTCCGCGACCCGCCAGGCAAAGCAGCAGGCCGACGCCGCCGCCGAGGTCGCGGCACAACTGAAGGATCTGGCCGAGCAGGCGATTCAGATCGCGCGCAACGCTCTCGATCAGCAGGTTGCCAAGAAGGCCGCGATCGAAGCCGAGCGGAACTCCGCTCAGGCTCAGCTCGACGCCGCCCGCAATGCAGTCGCAGGTTTGCAGGGCCAACGCCAGGCGTATGCGACGTGGGACGAGCAGCGTCGCGCCGAGGAAGCTCATCAGAAGGCTCTCGAAGCTGCCGCCAAGGAAGCTGCCGCACAGGCTGCTGCCCGCGCAGCTGCCGACCAGGCCGCCAAGGATCGAGCTGCAGCACTGGCAGCGGCTCAGCGTCCGCACACCGCTGTGGAAGACCCGACTCCGACCGTCATCCCGGACGACGACGACACCTGGACTGACGAGGAAACCGGGACCGACGAGGAAACAGGCACGGACGAAGAGACCGGTACCGAAGAGGAAACGGTCACGACGCCCAAGCCCACCACCCCCAAGCCGACGACGCCGAAGCCCAGCACGCCGAAGCCTTCCGTTACCGGAAGCGCTGCAATCGAATCCGTCATCGACCGCGGAATGTCTCAGCTCGGCGTGCAGTACGCCTGGGGCGGAGGCGACGAAAACGGTCCGACGCGAGGCATCCGTGACGGCGGCGTCGCCGACAGTTACGGCGACTTCAACAAAGTCGGGTTCGACTGCTCGGGCTTGATGATTTACGCCTTCGCCGGCATCGGAATCTCGCTGCCGCACTACACCGGCTATCAGTACACCGCGGGCACGCAGGTTCCGTCTTCGGAGATGAAACGCGGCGACATGATCTTCTACGGCCCCAACGCCAGCCAGCACGTGGCGCTCTACCTCGGTAACGGGCAGATGCTCGAGGCACCACAATCCGGTTCGAGTGTCATGGTCTCCCCGGTTCGCTGGGGCGGAATGACGCCGTACGCCGTCCGACTGGTGTCCTGACCGTCAGAGGAAATGCCGCTGACACCCGCATTGTCAGGGAACTATCAAGTTCCCGACGTGGTGTTACGGCATCGAGCGCAACTACCTGGAATAGTTGACGGGGAACACGTTACTGTCGGTACTTTTCTAGGTGAAAGCGATGGATTCTTGGTGACCTCACGTGAAGATTCGGTCGGAACGGTCGACGTAAGCAAGGCGAGCGGAAGTGCGGACGGAGCAGCACCTTCCCTGGCAGCCGACGTTCAGACCTTGGAACGAGCGATCTACGAGGTCAAGCGAGTCATCGTCGGGCAGGACCGGCTTGTCGAGCGCATTCTCGTCGGACTTCTCGCCAAGGGGCACGTCCTCCTCGAAGGCGTACCCGGTGTCGCCAAGACGCTGGCCGTCGAGACTTTCGCGAAGGTCGTCGGCGGTTCGTTCTCCCGCGTCCAGTTCACCCCCGACCTGGTGCCAACCGACCTCATCGGCACGCGCATCTACCGTCAGGGCCGCGAGGAGTTCGACACCGAACTCGGACCCGTCGTCGCCAACTTCGTGTTGGCCGACGAGATCAACCGTGCCCCGGCCAAGGTGCAGTCCGCGCTCCTCGAGGTGATGGCAGAACGCCACGTCTCGATCGGCGGCAAGCGGTACCACATGCCCGATCCGTTCCTGGTGATGGCGACGCAGAACCCCATCGAGAACGAGGGTGTCTATCCGCTCCCCGAGGCGCAGCGCGACCGCTTCCTGTTCAAGATCCTCGTCGACTACCCGACTGTCGAGGAAGAACGCGAAATCGTCTACCGGATGGGTGTGGCAGCCCCGGAGCCGCACCAGATCCTCGGTCCGGAGGAGTTGGTGCGGCTCCAACGCGTCGCCAGCAACGTCTTCGTCCACCACGCGCTCGTCGACTACGTGGTCAGGGTCATCGCCGCTACGCGTACGCCGCGTGAGGTCGGACTCGAGGACGTCGCGGGCTGGATCGCGTACGGCGCCTCACCCCGCGCGACGCTCGGCATCATCGCCGCGTCGCGGGCTCTCGCTCTCGTCCGCGGCCGCGACTACGTCGTGCCGCAAGACGTCATCGAGGTGATCCCGGACGTGTTGCGCCACCGCCTCGTTCTTTCCTACGACGCCATGGCCGACGAGGTGACTCCCGACGCCGTCATCGCCCGGGTGCTGCAGACCGTCGGACTGCCGCAGATCGCCGCGCGGCCGGTTCCCACCGTTCCCGGTCCGCCTCAGCAGGGCGCACCGCAGGCACCTCAGTTCAACGCACAGGGCACCGCGAATCCACAGGGCACAGTCAATCCACAGGGAAACGGCGCGCCGATCGCGACCGCTGAGACGATGAGTCGCCCGCAGTGACCGAAGGCCGCGACGGTGGCCAGGCGACACCCGCCGGATCCACCGGTTCTCCGCCGTCGTTCCGATCCGGCGAGCTCAGCGATCCCAAACTCACCGCTGCGCTGCGCACCCTCGAGCTGACGGTTCGTCGTCGCCTCGACGGTGTGCTGCACGGCGATCACCTCGGCCTGATTCCCGGCCCGGGTTCGGAACCGGGTGACGCCCGCGAGTATCAGCCGGGCGACGACGTGCGGCAGATGGATTGGTCCGTGACCGCGCGGACGACGCACCCACACGTGCGCCAGTCGGTCGCGGATCGTGAGCTCGAGACGTGGCTTGTCATCGACCTGTCTGCGAGTCTCGACTTCGGGACCGCCGGATGCGAGAAGCGCGACCTGGTTGTCGCCGCAGCCGCGGCGATCACTCACCTGACCAGCTCGGGCGGTAACCGCGTCGGCGCCATCATCTCGACGGGCGCCCAGACAACTCGAATTCCGGCCCGTGGTGGGCGCATTCACGCACAGGCGATGCTCCGCAAGATCGCGACGACTCCGCACGCTCCGGACGGGGTACGCGGTGATCTGGTCGGCGCGATCGAAGCGCTCAGACGCCCACAGCGTCGGCGCGGACTCGCGGTCGTCATCAGCGACTTCCTCGGGCCGATCGACTGGGAACGCTCGCTGCGCGCCATTTCGGGACGTCACGACGTGCTCGGCGTCGAGGTGGTAGATCCGCGCGACCTCGAACTTCCGGACGTCGGCGACGTGGTGCTCCACGATCCCGAGTCCGGCCGGACCAGAGAATTCACCACGACGCCGCAACTGCGCGCCGACTTCGCCAGAGTCGCCGCCGAGCACCGCGTCGAGGTCAGGCAAGCTCTACGTCGTTGCGGCGCACCGCTCATGTCCCTGCACACCGATCGGGACTGGATCGCCGACGTCGTGAGATTCATCTCGGCACGCCGACACAGTTATGGTGCCGGCGCCGGAACTGGGGGCGTTCGTTCGTGAGTCTTTCTCAATTCACCGCACCGTGGTGGCTGCTGTTCCTCGCTGTCATCGCCGCGTTGGTGGTCGGTTACGTACTCGTGCAGAAGCAGCGGGCCAAGCACACACTTCGGTTCACGAACTTCGCGCTACTGGAGAAGGTCGCGCCTTCGCGGCCCGGGCGGTGGCGTCATATTCCGGCGATTCTGATGGTCATCGCATTGGTGTTCTTCACCGTCGCCCTTGCCGGTCCGACGGCAGACAAGAAGGTCCCGCGAAACCGTGCCACGGTGATCCTCGTGATCGACGTGTCGCTGTCGATGCAGGCCACCGACGTCGAGCCGACGCGATTGGCAGCAGCGCAGGAAGCTGCGAAGTCGTTCGCCGACGGTCTGACTCCCGGCATCAACCTCGGGTTGGTCGCATTTGCCGGAACGGCTTCGGTTCTGGTGTCGCCCACCACGAATCGTGACGCGACGAAGGTCGCCATCGACAACCTCAAGCTCAGTGAGCGGACGGCGACGGGCGAAGCGATCTTCACCTCATTGCAGTCGATCGACACGCTGTCGGCTGTTCTCGGCGGCAGCGATCAGGCGCCACCGGCGCGCATCGTGTTGCTGTCAGACGGTAAGCAGACCGTTCCCGAGAACTCGGACGATCCGCGGGGCGGATTCACCGCTGCCCGTCAGGCCAAGGACAAGGGCGTTCCGATCTCGACCATTTCCTTCGGAACGACATACGGGCGAGTCGAGATCGAAGGAGACCGAATCCCCGTCCCGGTCGACGATGCGTCACTGAAGGAGATCGCCAACCTGTCCGGCGGAAGTTTCTTCACGGCATCGAGCCTCGAAGAACTGCGCCAGGTGTACGACACGCTCGAAGAGCAGATCGGTTTCGAGACGACACGAGGCGATGCGAGTCGACCGTGGTTGGTCCTCGGCGTCGTGTTCGCGACCGCTGGTCTGACGATTGCCCTGGTACGCAGGCAGCGTCTGCCCTGATCGAGAGCAGTTCCGAATTGTCCAAATACCGCTGGTACGCGGCCCGCAGAGAATTGATAGGTTGATCGCCATGTCTACCCCTCCCACGACAGTGGTTTCCGAACGGACCGTCACCACACCGCGCTCGGTGCTCGTCACCGGCGGTAACCGCGGAATCGGCTTGGCCGTCGCTCAGCGGCTCGCCGCAGACGGCCACAAGGTAGCCGTCACGCACCGCGGTTCCGGTGTCCCCGAAGGGTTGTTCGGCGTCGTTTGCGACGTCACCGACACCGAGTCGATCGACCGTGCATTCAAAGAGGTCGAAGCGCACCAGGGGCCGGTCGAGGTCATCGTCGCCAATGCCGGCGTCACCGACGACACACTGATCATGCGAATGAGCGAAGAGCAGTTCACGAGCGTCGTCGACGCGAACCTCACCGGTACGTTCCGCCTCTCGAAGCGTGCGACCCGGTCGATGCTGCGCGCGCGTTTCGGACGCTTCATCTTCCTCGGTTCGGTGGTGGGTCTGGCGGGACAAGCCGGCCAGGTCAACTACGCCGCGTCCAAGGCAGGCATCGTCGGTATCGCTCGTTCCCTGACAAGGGAACTCGGCTCGCGTTCGATCACCGCCAACGTCGTCGCACCGGGTTTCATCGAGACCGACATGACGGCAGCACTGGGCGACGACGTGAAGGACAAGGCCACCGAGTTCATCCCGTTGCAGCGGACCGGAAAGCCGGAAGATGTTGCAGCAGTTGTCAGTTTCCTCGCCTCCGACGATTCGGCATACGTCTCGGGTGCAGTCATCCCCGTCGACGGCGGACTCGGCATGGGGCACTGACCCGCTTTTCGCACACACACCTTTCTCGTACGTCTGAAATCAGGAGGACATCTCATGGGCGGTTTGCTCGAGGGTAAGACCATTCTTGTCACCGGCATCATCACCGATTCGTCGATCGCGTTCCACGTGGCCAAGGTCGCGCAGGAGCAGGGTGCGAAGGTGCTGATCACCGGATTCGATCGTCTGCGCCTCATCGA
Organism: Rhodococcus sp. 5A-K4; assembly: GCF_046097995.1. Lineage (NCBI taxonomy): Bacteria > Bacillati > Actinomycetota > Actinomycetes > Mycobacteriales > Nocardiaceae > Rhodococcus > Rhodococcus sp. 5A-K4. Next base: position 92,369 of record NZ_JBJURM010000024.1, on the reverse strand, counting down.
TCGCATCGCCCAGCGACTGCCGCAGCCCGTGCCGCCGGCAATCTCGCTCAACGTCCAGAGCTCGGAGGATCTCGCATCTCTCGCCGAGCGTGTGCGCGAGCTGGCTCCCGAGGGTATCGACGGCGTGGTCCACTCGATCGGCTTCGCTCCCCGCTCCTGCCTGGGAAGCCCGTTCATGGACGCGCCGTGGGAAGACGTGGCGGTCGCACTCGAGGTGTCCGCATACTCGTACAGCGCACTGGCCAAGGCCTTGCTGCCGGTGCTCAACGACAACGCGTCCATCGTCGGAATGGACTTCGATCCGGCACGCGCAATGCCCTTCTACAACTGGATGGGTGTCTCCAAGGCAACCCTCGAGGCCGTCAACCGTTACGTGGCCAAAGAGGTGGGCGTCCGCGGCATCCGCTCGAACCTGGTGTCCTCCGGCCCGATCAAGACCCTGGCCGCCAAGGCCATTGCCGGCGACAGCACCGGTCCGGGCGCGGAGTTGGACAAGCTGAACACCGCATGGGACGGTGCTGCGCCCATCGGCTGGGACGTCGACGATCGCGAGCCGGTCGCCAAAACGGTCTGCACCGTTCTCTCGGATTGGTTGCCCGGCACGACCGCGTCGATCATCTACGTCGACGGCGGCTTCCACGCGATGGTCGGCTAGTAGCACCCCTTCTACTACACAGGTGAGTACCCGGGTGACCCCCGCCGAACGGCATCACGCAAGATTGAACTCATGACCGCAAGTATGGACATGCAGTTCGATGCTCTTCTCGTTTTGTCGTTCGGCGGTCCCGAAAAACCCGAAGACGTACGACCGTTCCTCGAAAACGTCACGCGCGGTAGGGGAGTGCCACCGGAGCGGCTCGACGCCGTTGTCGAGCACTACATGCATTTCGGTGGAGTTTCGCCCATCAACGCGCTCAACCGAGACCTGATCGAACGGGTCGAAGGTGAGTTGGCAGCAGCCGGCGTGGACCTGCCCGTGTACTTCGGCAACCGCAACTGGCACCCGATGGTCGAAGACACCGTCGCCAAGATGCGCGAGGACGGTGTCCGCAATGCCGCCGTGTTCGCCACGTCGGCGTGGGGCGGTTACTCGGGGTGTCGGCAGTACCACGAGGACATCGTCCGTGCCCGTGAAGCCGTCGGTGACGGCGCACCGACGCTGACAAAACTTCGCCAGTACTACGACCATCCGCTCGTCGTCGGCGCGTTCGCCGACGGTGTGCGCGCGGCCCGCGCAGAGTTGCCCGAAGCGACTCGCGATACCGCGCGCCTGGTGTTCACGGCGCATTCGGTCCCGAGTGCCGCAGACCGCAATGCAGGGCCGCCGGCAGAGGGCGGAAACCTCTACAGCCGACAGGTTGCCGAGGCTGCGAAGTTGGTTGCCGAGGCCGTCGGCGTCGAAGATTTTGATCTGGTGTGGCAGTCGCGATCAGGCCCGCCGCAGGTTCCGTGGCTCGACCCCGACATCTGTGATCACCTGGATACGCTGTCCGCCAAGGACGTTCGCGCCGTGATCGTGTGTCCTGTCGGTTTCGTCTCCGATCACCTCGAAGTGGTGTGGGACCTGGACACCGAGGCCAAGGACAAGGCGGCCGAACTCGGTATGGATTTCGTGCGCGCAGCGACACCCGGCCGCGATCAGCGTTTTGCGCAGCTGGTGCCCACGCTCGTTCGGGAGCTGGCCGACGCCGAGCAGCCACTGCGATTGGGGGTCGAGCCGCTGCTCGGCTCGACCACCAACGGTCTCTCGTGTGCGGTGAACTGCTGCGCGGCCGTTCAGCGCCCCCGCTGACGAAAGCTTTCCGACGCTCAGGAGTTCGGCTGCTTCAGCTTTCCGCAGGGTCCCGGAACGGTGGACGTGCTGCGTGAGGTGAGGAGCGTCTCGACGATCTGTCGATCCTCGGGGCTCAGTGACGGGTCGATGTAGTTGAGCTTGGGCGCCCCCAGTTCGCGGACTCGCCCGGCGAGGGTCGCTACAAATGACACTCGTTCTTCGTCATCGTCGTTGACGTCGTGGATCTGCAGCACCGACACCGGAAACTTGCGCAGCGTCACAGGCAGGAAGCGGGCGCCGAGCACATGGTCGACGTTGAATCCCGCCCACTGCCCCTGGTTGGCTTCCACGCATTCGGCGTCGGAGTGAATTGCGCTCTCGCCGATGTACTTACGGGCGGGGAGCATCTTCTTCGGTGCTAGTTCGGATGCACCTTGCTGCAGCACGGGAAAGTCGCCGTCCGAGTACAACCAGGGTTGGTTGGCCATCGAGATCAACCGGCCGGCGTCCAGATCCGGGAGATAGCGAGACTTGAGGAGAAACGCGACGCTGTCGACCGAGATGCCCAGCAGTTCGGCGGCCTTCTGTCGGCTCATCGCAAACGTCGGGGCATTCTTCGGGGCGATCTGGATCAAATTGACCATGCGAACTCCTGTAAGTGTTCAATTTTTGCGGGTTTGGTACAGCTGACATGACAATTCGCCGATTATCAACCTCTAGCTGATTTCCGACTTGTAGATGAGTCGGTTGTCACCATCCGAGTTCACGCAACCGGGGATCTCCGATCCCGAAGTGGTGGCCGATTTCGTGGATCACGGTTCGGCGAACTTGCTCGATCACCTCGTCTTCGGTGCTGCAGATCGCACAGATGGCCCTGCGGTAGATCGTGATGCGGTCGGGGAGGACGCCGGCGTACGTGGTGGTTCTCTTGGTCAGTGGGATGCCCTGATACAACCCGAGCAGCCCCGGTCGTCCACCTTCGAGTTGTACGGTCACCGCGACGTTGGCCATCTCCGCTCCCAACTTCGGGGGCAGACTGTCGAGCGCCCGCTTGACCATGTCCTCGAACTGACTGTCGTCCACGTCGATCATCTGCCCATTGTGCGTGCGAGGGCGGGATCCGGGTGTGTCCATGTGGAAACAGTGCAGCTTACGGCTATGTTCATTGCGTGGCCGAAGACCTCTATCACCGTTACGAATTCACATTCATCGTTCAGATGCTGACAGTCTCGCAAGAGCAGGCGATCGAAGAGAGCTTGGGCGGAAGGGTCGAGGACCGGCGTGGACTGCAGTTGCTGACGCTCACCTCGGAAGGTATGCGAGCGGCGACGACGGCTATCACCGTGGTCGACCAGTTGGTGGCTGCAGGCGTGCGTCCCCAGCGGACGCATCCCGATTTGGTGTCACGTCAGGACATTGCCGACCGTGCGGGGGTGACGAGGCAGGCTGTCGGACAATGGGTGCGAGGGGTCCGGCAGGCGGCCACTCCCTTCCCGATTCCGTACAACTCGGTCGCCGGGGGGATCTGGTTCTGGGGCGATGTTCTGGATTGGTTGCGCCGTCAGGGGTACAGCCAGGACACCGGTTTGCGCTACCCGACGCTGGACGAACATATTCGCATCGACCGCCATATTGCGATCAATCACAAGACTGCGGGTTGACCGATCAAACGGTTTGCCTGAAAATAGCTATTGAAACAAACCGACGGTAGGTATAAAGTCCCTAAATACCTCAATCAATCTATCGGTGCGTCGGCCCTGCTCTGGGGGGAGTTCGGTCTGCGCTGCAGATACCCGAGCATGCGAGCAGGAATCCATGGTTTCGACCCCCGAAGTTAGACCGATGCCCAAATCGGCCGCACTCACGACTTCTGTGGCTATTTCCAGCGCTGGAGCAACGACGAAGCTACGCGAAGATGCAACGGGCAGGGGCCGTCTGCGAGCGGCGACGGCGGCGCTGTTCCGGCGCTCACGCCCACGCGCGGCTTCCGCGCCACCGTTGAGCGTGCTTCTTCTCGTCACCTCCGACAATGGTCTCTCGCAGCGGGCTGGTCTTGTTCTTCGCGAGGCGGGGCACCAAGTCCGCACCGCCGTCGTCGCCGACGCGGACGCAGTGCTGGTCGCGACGTCTGCGGGAGATTTTGATCTCATCATCTGCCCGTTTCTGAAAGCCTATGTACCGGAATCTATTTGGCAGCGGTGGACAACGATCATCATCCATCCCGGCCCGCCCGGCGATCGCGGACCGTCGTCGCTGGACTGGGCGATAACGGATGGCGAACCGATCTGGGGAGTGACCGCGTTGCAGGCCGCCGAGGAACTCGATGCCGGAGCGGTGTGGGCGTGGCGGACATTCGAACTCCAGAGCGGTGTAACCAAATCTTCGGTATACAACGAGGCAGTCACCGACGCGGCGATGGAGTGCATTACGGAGGTCGTCGAACATTTCCGTACTCCTGACTTCCAGGCGATCCCATCGGACCGAGTTGCGCGGCCCGTGGCATCGGCCCGATCGAGGCCCAGCATGAAACAGGCCGATCGCGTTTTCAGCTGGGAGGAAGACGCGTCGAGCATCGTCCGCGCCGTCAACGCCGCCGACGGGTTTCCCGGCGTCGCCGTTCAGTTGGGGCTCGACCGGGTCTACGTCTACGACGCTCACCCCGATACCCACGTCGATGCAGCGCCCGGCACCATCGTCGAGTACTTCCACCAGGCGATACGTGTCGCCACCGGTGCGGGCTCCGTATGGATCGGACATGCGCGGCTCGTCGGCGCCGGCAATGTCAAACTTCCGTCGACCGCGGTCGTACGTCCGGACGTGTTCGTTCCACAGGTCTGGGAGAGTCGTTACCCCGAGACCGACTATCACCGCGACGGCGAAATCGGATATCTCTCGTTCCGCTTCTACAACGGTGCGATGAGTACGAAGCAATGCGCCCGACTGGCCGCCAGGCTCCGCTGGGCGATCGCGCAGGACACCAAGATCCTTGTCCTGACGGGTGACTACGACAGATTCAGCAACGGTATCCACCTCAACGTCATCGAGGCAGCGTCGGATCAAGCCGGAGAAGCGTGGGCCAACATCAAAGCCATCAACGAGATCGCGAAAGCGATCGTCACCTGTACGGAACAGGTTGTGGTGGCGGCATTCACAGGCAACGCCGGTGCCGGCGGGGTCATGCTCCCGCTTGGAGCCGACGTAGTCGTGGCCAGGGACGGTGTGGTTCTCAATCCTCATTACGCCACGATGGGCCTGTTCGGCTCGGAACTGCACACGTACACACTTCCGGCTCGGGTCGGCGAGGAGCAGGCCCGCAGCCTGCTGGCCGAGTGCAGTGCGATCGGTATCCGTCGAGCCTTGGACATCGGACTTGTCGACGCGATCGGCCCCAGGCGGCCGGATCTGTTCCAGGCGTGGTTGCACGAGGTCGCCACCGACTTGCTCGAAGGAGATCGGATGGAATCGATGCTGGAGCGCAAACGTCTTCGACTGGAACGTGATCCGGTGGAGCCCTACGAGGAGCGTGAGCTCGAAGAGATGAAGATCGACATGTTCGGTGACCGCAACGGGTTTGCCGAGAAACGCCGGAACTTCGTGCTCAAGCTCTGATCGACACGCTGTTCGCCGACGCGACACGGGCAGTGCGAACGACGTCCCACAGTCGTCGCAGCAGGTCGTCACGCCTCTGCGCAGTGGACACGCTCGGGGCCTGATTGGTCGAGACCGACGCAGCGACGGTAAGAATGGCTGCCACGTTGTCGGCGGTGTCGATCACCTGTAGGTGCCGAGGTGACAGTGTCGACGGCCAGCGGTACCCGGACTGGGCCTGCAGCGCTTCGGCGACCAGCGTACGAGCGTCGCCCCCAGGCATTCCGGTGGCTACGGTCGGAAGCCCGCCGAGCACCTCCGCTGCGTCCCGAACAGCTTGGCGCAGTTCGTATTCGGCTTCACGGAGTCCGATCGATTCGGCGCTGCCCGCCACAGTGGGAATGGAGAAAACCGTCCACCGCAAGACGTCCGGACCTTCCTTCGACGGCACGAGGCCGACTCCCGGCTTGCCGACGGCGCCGATCTGTATCCCTTCACCCGTTGCGATCGCAGCGCGTGCGAACTCGGTGCCAGTGGGCAGGCCACGTACATCGCCGGCCGTAGGAAGGACGAGGCGGACTTCAGCGGCCTCCGAGCGTGCGATTCTCAACAGGGTGGACACACCCGAAGCCGTGACTCCCGGCCACTCGAGATCGTGGCGGACCGCGGTTTCCGCATCGGCGGCGCCGATCAGGTGCATCGGCGCCCACGCGGCAAGGGCGTCGATGACGTCGTCCGGCGCTGCGTCGCCGGCGAGCCATGACGCTGCCCACACGGTGAGGGTTGCGCTGGGAGAACTCATGACCGTGAAGTTTAGTTCGGCGTGGCGACATGCGCGGCCCCGGCGTTGTGACCTAGCGTGATCCGGCGTGAGCGGTGGCAACGGATACGGTGACATTTTTGCGGGTCATACCCGCAAACAGAAGCGCGTGACGCCTGAAGTGGCGGCCGAACGTGATCTTGTCGTCGAGGATGCGGCGACAGGATTCTGCGGTGCGGTAGTCGGTTTCGAGCGCACGTACGACGGCGATTTCGTGCGACTCGAGGACGGGCGTTCCCGGACGCGGTTGTTCGCGATGCGCGAGGCGGCCTTCCTCATCGACGGCTCACCGGTCACCCTCGTTCGCCCGGCCCCCAAGCCCGCGTCCACCAAACCCGCACGATCGGCTTCGGGTTCGACCCGAGTCGAAGGCTTACGTGCACGCACGGCACTGCCCAGCCGGATCTGGGTGGAGGGAGTACACGATGCTGCCCTCGTCGAGCGGGTGTGGGGCCATGACCTTCGCGTCGAAGGTGTTGTCGTCGAACATCTCGAAGGGCTCGACAATCTGGGGGAGCGGCTTGCCGAATTCGGGCCGGGCCCCGGCCGCCGTGTCGGTGTCCTCGTCGACCACCTGGTCACCGGTTCCAAGGAAACCCAACTGACTCAGGGCCTCGGCCCGAACGTGTTGGTGACCGGACATCCGTACATCGACGTGTGGGAGGCCGTTCGTCCCAAATCTGTCGGAATCGCCTCCTGGCCGAAGATTCCACGCGGCGAGGATTGGAAGACGGGAATCTGCCGCGAACTGGGCTGGGGGACACCTCAGGAGGGCTGGCGGCGGGTCTACAACTCGGTCGAGAGCTTCCGCGATCTGGAAGCTCCCTTGATCGGTGCCGTCGAACAACTTGTCGATTTCGTTACCGAGCCGAACTGACGTAGCGGCGGCCTGGGTCACACATTCTGGTTAGATGGTGTTGTGGCTGCACTTATTTGGCTGATCGGAGCACTGGTGCTCGCCGGGGCCGAAGCGCTGGTGGGGGATTTCTTCCTGCTGATGCTCGCCGGTGGGGCGCTCGCTACTGCCGGTGTCAGTGCTGTCACCGACTTCCCGGTGTGGGTCGACGCCGTCATGTTCGGAGTGTTCTCCGCCGCCCTCGTCCTGGGTGTGCGACCGATCATGTTGCGTCGCTTCGGTAGTCCGCCACCGACCCCGACCGGAATTCAGGCACTCGAAGGTAAGCACGCTCTGGTTCTGGAAGAAGTGGGCGAGCATTCCGGGCAGGTCAAGTTGGACGGCGAGGTGTGGACTGCCAGGCCGTACGACACCACCGAGGTGTACCCGCCGGGCACCAAGGTGACGGTGATGGAAATCAACGGCGCAACAGCAGTCGTCTGGAGGGGACCTTAATGGCAGCACTCATAGTGCTCGGTGTGTTGGTGCTATTCGTGATCTTGGTGGTCGCGAAGTCGGTAGCACTGGTACCGCAGGCAGAAGCCGCGGTGATCGAGCGGCTCGGTAGGTATTCGAAGACGGTGTCCGGTCAGCTCACATTCTTGATCCCGTTCGCCGATCGTGTGCGCGCCAAGGTGGATCTTCGTGAGCGGGTGGTCTCCTTCCCACCGCAACCGGTGATCACCCAGGACAACCTGACACTGTCCATCGACACGGTGGTGTACTTCCAGGTCACCAATCCGCAAGCTGCGGTGTACGAGATCAGCAACTACATCGCTGCCGTCGAGCAGTTGACAACCACGACGCTGCGAAACGTCGTCGGCGGAATGACCCTCGAAGAGACTCTGACCTCGCGTGATTCCATCAATGGTCAGCTTCGTGGTGTCCTCGACGAGGCGACCGGCCGCTGGGGCCTGCGAGTGGCCCGCGTCGAGCTCAAGAGCATCGATCCTCCGCCCTCCATCCAGGAGTCGATGGAAAAGCAGATGAAGGCGGACCGCGAGAAGCGCGCGATGATTCTGACGGCTGAAGGCCACCGCGAATCCGCTATCAAGACAGCCGAGGGTGCCAAGCAGAGCCAGATTCTTTCCGCCGAGGGCAACAAGCAGGCCTCGATCCTCAACGCCGAGGGTGAGCGTCAGTCCCAGATTCTTCGGGCCCAAGGTGACCGCGCGGCCAAGTACTTGCAGGCCCAAGGCGAGGCCAAGGCCATCGAGAAGGTCTTTGCTGCTATCAAGTCCGGTAAGCCGACTCCGGAATTGCTTGCATACCAGTATCTTCAGACGTTGCCGCAGATGGCGCAAGGCGATGCGAACAAGGTGTGGCTCGTGCCGAGCGACTTCGGTGACGCACTGAAGGGATTTGCGAAAACGCTTGGCGCGCAGGGGCAGGACGGTGTCTTCCGTTACGAGCCGCCGGCCGCCGAAGAGAATCTTCCCAACCCTGAGGACGATTCAGCTGAGGTGGCGGAGTGGTTCGAAACGAAATCCGATCCGGCTATCGCAGAAGCAGTCCGTGCTGCTGAAGTTGCTGCACGTACTCCCGTCGAAGATCCGGCAGCTGCGGTCAGGCACCTCCGTGAAAGTGCGCCCGAGCAGCCCGGATTCGTAGATCCCGCGCTGCCGCAGCAGAGTGAAAATCCTTGGCCCGGTCAGCTACCGCTGCCGTCCGAACGCGAAGAATTCCAGCAGAAGTACCCCTACCAGGATCAGCCGCCGGAGGGCGGCCAGCGCCGGTAGGCTCCTCTCGTAGTAATCGGGACGGGCGCTCGTCACCTACGTGATGAGTGCCCGTCCCGTTCCGCATACTGCGATCGCCCAGAGGACGCTGACGAAGGTTCCCATGATGAACTGCTCGGACGCGTGAGGTTCGCGAAGTTCCGGGTACCGTGCGAGCCCCTTGACTGCCAAGACGATCGCGATCCCCTCCGGCCAGGTTGCGAGAATCGACGCCGCCACCGCGAGCCGTTCGAGGATGCCGATCACACGTCCGCCACGAAGAGGTCCGGCGTCCGGTGCCGGGCTCCCGTCCGGTTGGCGACGAGCGATCTTGAAGGTGGCAAGTACCAACGGTGCACCGGCCGTGGCGGCGGCAAGTACGCACAGGACAAGCGTCGCCCCGAGAGCGAAACCGGTGACCGGGGTCGTTCGGGTCGATGCCAGTGCGGCAACACCCAGTGCCGGAAGAGCCACCACGGACGACGCCCATTCGGGGACTTCCAGTCGACCACGACTGAGCGGTCCCAGTGCCGCTGCAACTGCTGGTGCCGCGGCGGTGACGGCGAGCGCGATCAACGCCAGAACGACCATGTATTCGAGCCCCCTGCTGTGTCGACGAGTTTGTACCGGTGCGAGCGTGAGCAGTCTAGGGCTGGAGTCTGACCAAAAGTCGTTCTGCGAGTCTGCGCCCCGCGAGTTCTGCGTGCCACCCGGCTGTCAGGAGTCGCTTGGACATGGCCTGTTTGGTGATTCCGAGGTGGGCCGCCGCGCTGACCTGAGTGAGTCCGCTGTCCATCAGAGCGATGGCTTCGCGTCCGTCCTTCGTCTGTCTCGTGACAATCGTTCCGAGCAAGGTGAACGCGGCATCGACATCGGCGGCGAGTTCGTCGCGTGAGCTGTCGGCCGGCGCCTGTTCGACGGCAATTCTGGCCGGAGCTCGCTTGGCTCGCTCGACGGCGATCCGAGCAGCTTCGAATGCCGGTCCGCGTCCGGCCCGGGTCTGCCGTGGGAGAGGCTGCTCGACGGGACCGATCCCGATCCCGACACTCCAGTGCTCGCGCCGAATCAGCTCGAGTGCGACGAGGACGAGTAGCGCCGGATCGTCGGTCACCGCTTGAATCTCGTCGCCCGCCGTGCGCTCGAACGGCCGCAGGAGCCTGCGATCGGCCATGTCGTCGATGATGTCCCCGACGCGGTCGACATCGCGTCGGCTACCTCGCTGATCCACTGTCAGTACGAACATTAGTCAATGCTAGATAGTTGACTGTCAATAGTCAATCGTTTTGGGTTGACTCAATCAAATCAACCTCTTGAGGTTGACCGTTGTCAACGATGGTTTCGCCCGGTGAAGGCTGACGGCGAGCGTCGAACACCAGACCGGCGATGCCGATCGCAATGCAGATCCCGGACAGAATCAGGAGACGAGGATCGGCTTCGCCGGAGAGCGCATCGCCCAGAACGACAATCCCAACAGTGCCGGGCAAGATGCCGACGACGGTGGCAAGGATGTAGGGCACGATCCGGATCGACGAAATGCCGCAGCAGTAGTTCACCACCGAGAAGGGGACAAACGCGATCAAGCGCAGAGAGCCGACGGCCAGCCACCCCCGCTTTTCGATCCGCTCGTCCACCCGCCGGATCGTCGGACTCGAAATCCGTTGCCACACGACGTCACGGCCGATGGCGCGGACCAGGTAGAGGGCCAGAACGGCGCTCACGGTCGTTGCCGCCACGGTAAGGGCGATGCCGGTCACCGAGCCGAAAAGAACCCCCGCACTGAGGGTGAAGACGGTGCGCGGGAACGGCGCGACGGTGACTATCGAATGAACCAGGAAGAACACGAGGGGAAACGCCGGGCCAACCGAGTCCGCCCACTCTCGCACCTGGGACACCGTGGGATGTGGGGCGAGGAGGGCTGCGAGGAACAAAGCGAGCACTACCAGGACTATTGCGATCAATCTTCGGTCCAGCAGGCGTCCCATCACAGGTCACAAGGCTACCTGTGAACGGTGAACCGGGCCGACTGCCGACCCGCAATCGTGAGTCGAACATCGCCACGGGGGCGGGAAAGCGACGTGCTCCAGGCGACAATGAAACGGTGCTGTGACGAAAACCACTAGGCTTTCGGAGTGGCCTTCACCTGTAGTCCCGGCCAGTGAAACGAACTCGCGGGTAACCCGTAAACATGCTGAACAATCGCTAGGTAAGGGCCGGTCACACGTGCATGAACGACCGAATCTGCACGTCGTCTGACCGGTCGGAAAGTGGCCGCGAACAGCCCTGTGAAGAACATGACGTGATCCTCACGATATCTGGGCTCAACCGCGGGTTAGCATCACAGAACTAACGAACAAATCCGATTATCGGTAAAGCGCTCACGCAAAAAATGAGAGGGAGCGGACACAGTGTCATTAGCTTCAGAAGCCGAGGCTGTCGAGCAGGCGTACGCGGAGTGGCAGCGCTCCGTAGCCGGTGTGCTCGCCAAGTCCCGCAGAGTCGATGCGGCAGAGCTGGGCCCCGAGCCACAGAAACTGCTCGAAACCGTCACCTACGACGGTGTCACTGTCGCACCGCTCTACAGCCCACGCGACGAGCGTCCCGAGCAGAGCTTGCCGGGCACGTTTCCGTACGTGCGTGGCGTCGACGCTCACCGTGATGTCAATGCCGGTTGGTTGGTTTCCGCTGCATTCGGAACCGCTTCGGCGGCCGAGACTAATCGCGCCATCCTGGACGCCCTCGAAAACGGAGTCAGCGCACTCTGGTTGAAGGTGGGCGCCGACGGCGTTCCGGTCACCGACCTCGCCGCTGCGCTCGAGGGCGTTCTTCTCGACCTCGCACCGCTCACGCTCGACGCAGGCGCCGAGGTAAACGATGCAGCCCGCGCACTCTTCTCTCTCCTCGATGCTCGCGGTGAAGCCGGCGACGGCGTCAGTGATCGCAGCAGTATCCGAGTTCACCTCGGTGCAGCGCCGCTGACCAGTTCGTTCTCCGGCGCAGCCGACGTCGAATTTGCAGGCGCCGTCGAGTTGGCCGCTCTCGCTGCAGCTCGCGCGGAAACCGTGCACGCGATCACCGTCGACGGCACGGCCTTCCACAACGCGGGTGCCGGCGACGCCGAGGAACTCGGAGCCGCGATTGCCGCCGGACTCGAATACCTCCGCGCACTCACCGCAGAGAGCGGTCTGACCATCGGTGCGGCGTTGTCGCAGTTGGCTTTCCGCTACTCGGCAACCGACGATCAGTTCCAGACCATCGCGAAGTTCCGCGCCGCACGTCTCGTGTGGGCCCGCATCGCTCAGGTCTGTGGAGCTTCCGACTTCGGTGGAGCGCCGCAGCACGCAGTCACTTCCGCCGCGATGATGGCTCAGCGTGATCCCTGGGTGAACATGCTGCGCACGACCCTCGCCGCATTCGGCGCCGGCGTCGGCGGAGCAGATGCAGTGACAGTTCTTCCGTTCGACGTCGCCCTGGCCGACGGCACCCTTGGTGTCAGCAAGTCCTTCTCCTCGCGCATCGCGCGCAACACGCAGTTGCTTCTCCTCGAGGAGTCGCACCTGGGCCGCGTGCTCGATCCGTCGGCGGGCTCCTGGTACGTCGAGGACCTGACGCAGCAGATCGCCGCCACCGCGTGGGAGTTCTTCCAGGAAATCGAAGCAGCCGGCGGATATCTGGCGGCACTCGAAGCGGGAATCGTCTCCGGTCGTATCGCTGCCACGAAGGCCAAGCGCGACTCCGACATCGCACACCGTAAGACCACGGTCACCGGTGTCAACGAGTTCCCGAACCTCGGCGAAACGCCGCTGTCCGCCGAAGCCGTCGAGCCCGGCCAGTCCGTCGCCCGCTACGCAGCTGCATTCGAAGCGCTTCGTGACCGTTCGGACGCGTTCCTCGCCGCCGGCGGCGCCCGTCCCACTGCGCTTCTCGCGCCGCTGGGCTCGGTTGCAGAACACAACGTGCGCACCACGTTTGCGTCCAACCTGCTCGCTTCGGGTGGTATCGACGCAGTCAACCCCGGCCCCCTCGAGGTAGGCGCAGAAGCCATCTCCGCAGCCGTCAAGGCTTCCGGTGCCACCGTCGCGGTGCTGTGCGGCACGGACAAGCGCTACGGCGAGAGCGCCGCAGCGGCCGTCGCCGAACTTCGCGCTGCCGGCATCACCAAGGTGCTGCTCGCAGGACCGGAAAAGGCAGTCGCCGACGCGACCGGCGATTCTCGCCCGGACGGATTCCTCACAGCCCGCATCGACGCAGTGTCGGCTCTGACCGAACTGCTCGACTTCATCGAGACGGGAAGCTCCAAGTGACGACACGAGAGGTCAAGCACGTGATCGGCAGTTTCGCCGAGGTCCCACTCGAGGACCCGCAGTCTCCGGCACCCACACCGCCGTCGGTCGAGCAGGCACAGGCGCTCATCGAAGAGGGCGCAAACGCCAACAACTACGCCGCCGAGCAGGTTGTCTGGTCCACCCCGGAAGGCATCGACGTCAAGCCGGTGTACACCGGTGCGGACCGCACGGCCGCCGCCGAGTCCGGTTACCCGCTCGACAGCTTCCCGGGCGCAGCGCCGTTCCTGCGTGGTCCGTACCCGACCATGTACGTGAACCAGCCGTGGACCATTCGCCAGTACGCCGGATTCTCCACTGCCGCGGAGTCGAATGCGTTCTACCGTCGTAACCTCGCGGCCGGTCAGAAGGGCCTCTCGGTTGCCTTCGACCTCGCCACACACCGCGGCTACGACTCCGATCATCCTCGCGTTGCGGGTGACGTCGGAATGGCCGGTGTCGCAATCGATTCCATCCTCGACATGCGTCAGCTCTTCGACGGAATCGACCTCTCGCAGGTGTCGGTCTCGATGACGATGAACGGCGCTGTGCTCCCGATTCTCGCGCTGTACGTCGCCGCGGCAGGCGAGCAAGGCGTCACCCCGGACAAGCTGGCCGGAACGATCCAGAACGACATCCTCAAAGAGTTCATGGTTCGTAACACCTACATCTATCCGCCCAAGCCCTCGATGCGGATCATCTCGGACATCTTCGCGTACTCCAGCGCGGAAATGCCGAAGTACAACTCCATCTCCATCTCGGGCTACCACATCCAGGAAGCCGGAGCGACGGCCGATCTGGAACTGGCGTACACCCTTGCGGACGGCGTCGAGTACATCCGCGCCGGCCTCGACGCCGGTATGGACATCGACAAGTTCGCACCGCGCCTGTCCTTCTTCTGGGCCATCGGCATGAACTTCTTCATGGAGGTCGCCAAGCTCCGCGCCGGACGCCTCCTGTGGGCCGAGCTTGTTGCGAAGTTCGATCCCAAGAGCGCGAAGTCGCTCTCGCTGCGTACCCACTCGCAGACCTCGGGCTGGTCTCTGACCGCGCAGGACGTCTTCAACAACGTTCCGCGTACCTGCGTCGAAGCCATGGCTGCCACCCAGGGCCACACTCAGTCGCTGCACACCAACGCACTCGACGAGGCCATCGCACTGCCGACGGACTTCTCCGCCCGCATCGCCCGTAACACCCAGTTGCTGCTGCAGCAGGAATCCGGCACCGTACGTCCCATCGACCCGTGGGGCGGCTCGTACTACGTCGAGTGGCTCACCAACGAACTCGCCAACCGGGCTCGGAAGCACATCGAAGAGGTCGAGGAAGCCGGCGGAATGGCTCAGGCCATCAACGAAGGCATCCCGAAGCTGCGCATCGAGGAAGCTGCCGCCCGCACCCAGGCACGCATCGACTCCGGTCGGCAGCCGCTCGTCGGCGTCAACAAGTACGTTCCCGACGAGGTCGACACCATCGAAGTTCTCAAGGTCGAGAACTCCAAGGTCCGCAAGGAACAGCTCGAGAAGCTGGTTCGCCTTCGCGCAGAACGTGATCCGGAAGCCGTCGAGGCCGCACTCGCGAACCTCACCCGCGCTGCCGCATCCACCGAAGGCGGCATGGAGAACAACCTCCTCGCCCTCGCTGTTGTCGCCGCCCGTGCGATGGCTACCGTCGGCGAGATTTCCGACGCCCTCGAAAAGGTGTACGGACGCCACCAGGCCGAGATCCGCACCATTAGTGGTGTGTACCGCGACGAGGCAGGAACGGTGAGCAACATCAGCAAGGCGATGGAACTGGTCGAGAAGTTCGCAGAGGACGAGGGACGTCGTCCCCGCATCCTCGTCGCGAAGATGGGCCAGGACGGTCACGACCGTGGCCAGAAGGTCATCTCCACGGCCTTCGCGGACATCGGATTCGACGTCGACGTCGGACCGCTGTTCCAGACCCCCGAAGAGGTCGCCAATCAGGCGGCCGACAACGACGTCCACGTAGTCGGTGTGTCGTCGTTGGCAGCCGGTCACCTCACCTTGGTGCCGGCGCTGCGGGAGGCTCTGGCTGCGGCCGGTCGTCCCGACATCATGATCGTCGTCGGCGGCGTCATTCCGCCCGGTGACTTCGACGAACTCTACGAGGCCGGCGCTGCTGCCATCTTCCCGCCCGGAACCGTCATCGCCGACGCTGCCAGCGGATTGTTGGAGAAGCTCTCCGCCCAACTGGGTCACGACCACAGCTGAGAAGGGGGTCACTGAAGATGGCACGTCAGCCCATCGACATTGATTCCCTCGCCGAGGCGGTGCGCGGAAATCAGCGTGCCGGCCTCGCTCGGGCGATCACCCTCGTCGAGTCCACTCGCGACGACCACCGGGCACTTGCGCAGCAGCTTCTGCTGAAGTTGCTGCCCGAGGCCGGGGGAGCGCACCGGATCGGCATCACCGGCGTTCCCGGCGTCGGCAAGTCGACCTTCATCGACGCGCTCGGAATGTACTTGCTGGGCAAGGGACATCGGGTTGCGGTGTTGGCGGTCGATCCGTCGTCCACCCGCACCGGCGGCTCGATTCTCGGCGACAAGACACGCATGGCTCGGCTCACCGTCGAACCGAATGCGTACATCCGGCCGTCACCGACGTCCGGCACGCTCGGTGGTGTTGCCAAGGCAACCCGCGAGACCATCGTGCTTCTCGAAGCTGCCGGTTTCGACGTCATCCTGGTGGAGACGGTGGGTGTCGGCCAGTCCGAAGTCACTGTTGCCAACATGGTGGACTGCTTTACGTTCCTGACCCTCGCTCGTACCGGTGATCAGCTCCAGGGCATCAAGAAGGGTGTCCTCGAGCTCGCAGATCTGGTGGCGGTCAACAAGGCCGATGGCAAGCATGAGCGCGAGGCAAAGGGTGCTGCCCGCGAATTGGCGGGAGCGCTTCGCCTGATCTACCCGCACGACGCCATCTGGAAGCCGCCCGTCATCACGATGAGCGGCCTCGAGGGTGTCGGGCTGGACGAGTTCTGGGGAACTGTCACCAAACACCGTGAGGTGCTCACCGAAGCAGGACAGTTCGAGGAGAAGCGTCGCAAGCAACAGGTCGATTGGACCTGGACGATGGTCAACGATCAGCTGCTACGCAGGCTCTCGAGCAACGATCGGGTGCGTGCGATCCGGGCCGACGTCGAGCAGAGCGTGCGTGACGGTTCGCTGACAGCAGCGTTGGCGGCGGGGCGAATTCTCGACGCGTTCGACGGAAGCAACTAGGGCGAAAAAACAAAATCCCGGGTATCCGAGCGCGGATACCCGGGATTTCTTCTGTGACGAGCTATCGTTCGCGTTTGACCGCAGGCTCGGTGAGTTCGTTCTCGACAGCGAGTTCGACTCCCGTGAAATCGCCTTCTGCCTCGGCTGGGGTGAGCGTGGACCGCTTCCACGCGTAGAACAGCAGCGCTGCCCACGCGCCGAGAATGGCCAGGTAGCCGGCCACTGTGACCGCCCCGGTGATGTCGAAGGATTTGAACAGCTTCTGTGCGTTGGTCAACACGATGACGCCGCCCACCGCCGTTCCGAGCAAGGTGGCAGGTACGCGGCTGACCAGCCACGCCGCGAACGGGGCAGCGATGACACCGCCGAGCGCGAGACCGGCGACAACGAGGAGGTTTCCAGCTGACTCACGACCCAATCCGACAAGAAATCCCAGCGACGCGGCTGAGGCGACCAGAAACTCCGAGGCGCTGACCGAGCCGATCACGGTGCGCGGCGCGGTCTTGCCCCGCGAGAGCAGCGTGCTGGTGGTGATCGGACCCCAACCACCACCGCCGGATGCATCGATGAAACCACCGAACAGGCCGAGTGGGGACAGGAAACGTGCAGTGTGCGGGGTGGTGCGAGCGTCCGCGACGGCCGGTGGGCGGACCGAAAAGCGAAGTGCCACATAGATACCGATGGCCAGCAGGATCGTCGCCGTGATGGGGACTGCCGCTTCGGTGGACAGACCCGATAGCACGGTTGCGCCGATGAATGCACCGACTGCGCCGGGCACACCGAGCTTGGCGACGAGCTTCCAGTCGATGTTCTTGAACTTCCAATGCGACACACCCGAAGCGAGGGTGGTGCCGACCTCGGCCAGGTGAACAGCGGCGCTGGCCTGAGCCGGACCGAGGCCACCGATCATCAACAGAGTGGTTGCGGTGACACCGAAGGCCATACCGAGGGCGCCGTCGACGAGCTGGGCGCCGACGCCGACAAGGGTGAACAAAAGAAGGTTGAACATGAGAAGACAGACTCCGAGCGAAGAAGCGACAAAGTCAGGGGTGCAGGCAGCGAGAATCGCCGCTCAGCAACACGCCTGATCGAAGCATGCGCTACGACGAGTGGGCCAGAACGCCATCAATCCGAGCGCAAATGCCGGGGAGGCATCGTGGCTGGAAATCTGCACGTCAGGTCCTTTGTTCTCGTTCGTTGGTGTTCTGTCCATGCGAGCATAGCCGGTGCCCGGCTCGGTCAACCCACGACGCGGGCGTAATTTCCCACTCGGTGGACAAGTCGATCGAAGAATTCCGCCGGATCGGTGCTGACCGCGATATCCGCGTTGGGCTCACGCTTCCAGTGCCCGACCCAGTCCGCGACCGTCGTTCCGATCAGCAGTGGACTCTCGGTTTCGACATCTACCGTTGCCGGCTTCAGCGTCGCCAAGCTCGGATCGAGCGCGACGGCAGCAGCAAAGGGATCATGCATGTGAGCAAGAAAGCCCTGGTCGTATTCACGATGGAATTCCATGTAGAACCGGATCGCGTCGGACATATGCCTGATCACGCTGTTGGACGCGGAACTGCGGACGTCGGGACCGTCGTCAGGCGAGATGATCTCTTCCGGCGTGCTCCCGGCAGCTTCGGCGAGCCGACGCACATGTTCGGGGAACATCTCGATGGATTCGGTGACGTTGAGGCCGCAGATGATCGGGCGCCGGTGCGCGGGTACGACGGAGAACGCGTCGAACACCTCCTTGGCGGCGTGCGGATCCACCGAGACGTTCCACTCCGCGGTCGGCGTCGTGTTGCCCGGATAGTTGAACGACCCACCCATCACGACCAGTCGCTTCAGCAGAGACGGCAGATCGGGTTCACGTCTGATCGCCAGCGCAAGGTTGGTGAGCGGCCCCGTCACCAATCCGGTGAGTTGTCCGGGGTACTCCCGGACGAGATCCACCCAGAGGTCGGTGGCCGTTCGGACCGAGCGCTTGCGACCCGAATCGGGGAGGACGGCATGGCCGATCCCTTGCGGACCGTGAGTCTCCTCGGTGGTGCGCAACGGGATGACCAGTGGCTCGCGGGCGCCGAGTGCAACCTCGATGTCCGGGGCGCCGCAGAGCGCAAGCCAGTTCAAGTTGTTGGCCGCGACCTGTTCCACCGGAACGTTGCCGGCGGTGCTCGCAATCCCCAGAATCTCGGCTTCGGGGCTGGCAAGGAGATAGAGAAGCGCCAACGAGTCGTCGATGCCGGTGTCGACGTCGACGATGAGCTTGTGCGTATCACTCATCGGTGGCCACCAGGATCGTCGGTGAATGCAGGACAGGGAAGTTGACCGACCGAGCGATGAAGCACTTCGTGTGTGCGGGGCCGTGAAGCTCCTCGGCCTTCTCGACCATCGACGCCTCCGCGACCAATACCGTCGGATTCAACGTCACTTCGATGAACTGGCCGCCGCCATCGGATTCCTCGATCATGCTGCCGACCGGCTGATCGCTGTAGTCGAGAACGACGACCCCAGCGGCAGCTGCCAGACCGAGGTACCAGAGCATGTGGCATTGGGCGAGGGAGGCAACGAGCAGTTCCTCGGGGTTCCATCGCTGCGCGTCACCGCGGAACGAGGGATCGGAGCTGCCGAGAAGTTCCGGCTTTCCGACCGCGGATATTGCATGATTGCGCGAATATCCCTGCGTGCTGGACGTTCCGGTTCCCAGATCGCCCGTCCACTGAAGGTCGAGTGTGTAGGTATGTGACTTCACAGGTCCATCTTGCCCTGAATGTGCCGGTCCCTCAGTGTGCCCACTCCGCCCGATCCGATCCCCACGGATGGGCTGGTTCGGGGTAGTCCTCGAACTCTGCCAGCGCGGGTCGTGCGGTGGTCACGTCGGCATGGTTGACAACAGCATTCAGGCCGGGAGCGGTCGGTAGACCGGGATGGACGGTTCGGCCGGGTGCGTCGAGAAGACGGGCGCCGGTGCTGGCCAATGACACGTCGACATCGCGGCCACGGCCGTCGTGCGAGCGCAGCGTCAACGCGTCGAGGATCCCAGCTGCCAAGAAGTATCCGGTCGAGTGGTCGAGGGCCTGCGCTGGAAGTGCGCCCGGTTTCTCGCCGCCCTCGAGGAACGAGATACCGGATGCGGCCTGCACGATGCTGTCGAAGCCGCGGCGATTCGCCCACGGACCTTCCCATCCCCATGCGCTGACGCGCCCGTGAATCAGGTGGGCGGGAAGATCCTGCCCGATGAGTGCTTCGAGTGCGCCCGGACGGTAGCCGGTGACCAGTACGTCTGCGGTGTCGAGGAGTTCGCGGAATGCTGCCGCTTCCGCCGAGGACTTCAGGTCGAGAAGCGCCGACCGCTTGCCCTGGCCACTGTCGAGGTGCTGCCATCCGATCTCGGGGATCGCCGGAGGGTCGATCCGCAGAACGTCAGCGCCGACCAGCGCGAGGGCACGGGTCGCGACCGGGCCGGCGATGACGCGGGTCAGGTCGAGAACACGTGGGCGCGTCGGATGCGTGCGGGGTTTTCCCTCGTCGCGTACTCGGATGGATACCAGAGGCTCAGACCTCGCAGCTGCGCACTGCTCACTCAGGCGCCACTCGGTCTCGGTACGAACACGGACCGCGATGGCGCCGATCTCGGCGGCCTGCTGCTCGATCTCGATGGCGCTGAGTTCGGATATCCGTTGCGCCACTGCATCTTTAGGTGATCCATGGTCGAGCTCGAGGATGGCGAGCAGGCGGTCGCGATGGTGTGGATAGTTGCCGTGCGTGCGGACCCAACCGTCGCGGGCGGCAAAGAACCCCGAGTATTCGGAGAATCCGTTGATCGGTTCGCCGCCGATCCGGAACAGTCGATCGCTCGAGAAGGACGCGGCGATGCGCTCGGGATCGAGGGTCCAGTGTCCGTCGCCCGGGCTGGTTGACCGATGAATTGCCGAGGCGAAGGCCGCGACTGAGCCTGCAGCGAGGTCGAACACCGGCAAGTGCGCCGCAAGGAAGCCCGCCGAGTCCGGGCATTCGATGTGGCCGCGTCGGTCGTCGGTGTGCACCCCGACGTCACGTTGGTATTCGTCGAGATAGAACCCGTACCCGTGATCCATGTGGCGCCTTTCGGCAGTTCAGTGGCCGAGAAGCTCCCGGCACTTCTCTGCCAGCGTATCGCGGAGCGGCGCAGCACGATCCGCCAACTGTTGTTGCTGACGCACGTATTCGGCGCGGCCCGCGGGAGTTTCGATACGAATGGGGGAGTACCCGTACTCGGCGAGGTCGTACGGGCTCGCGCGCATGTCGAGTTCACGGGCCAGGAGCGCGTGTTCGAAGCACCGCATCACCAGATCGGAATCCACGAGTGGCAACAACTTGAAGCTCCACTTGTACAGATCCATACCGGCGTGCAGGCAGCCCGGCTGTTCGTGATCGATCTGAGTTTCGCGTGCAAGCGGGAGCGAGTTCTTGGGGGCCGCGTCCGGTGTGAAGAACCGGAACGCGTCGTAGTGCGTGCATTTGAGTGGCAGGGATTCGACTACCGCGTCGGTACCGGCGAACCCGAGCCGCAGCGGCACTGACTGGTGACGGATCGCGTCCTCGCCGCCGCGATAGACCATCGCCCATTCGTGGAGGCCGAAACAGCCCAGCACAGCGGGCCGCGCCGACGTCTGATTCAACAGATTCCACACGAATTCGACTGTGTGACGCCGACGCTCCAGCACGGCGGCCTCGACCGTCGCGGTACCCGATTCGTCGACGCGGTAGCCGGAGAAGGCTGCGTATTCGCCGGCGTTCTCGAGTGCGACTCCGTACCCGGGGTGCCAGCGGCGCAGTTGGGCGGGCTTGAAGTTGTAGTACGTGAAGAGGAAGTCGTGCACCGGGTGAGAGATACCGGCGCTACGACGCGCTCGGTGCGGCTCGACGAGCTTCTCCACCTCCTCGAGGTGAAGTGCCCGCCGAGCCGTCCACTCGCTCTGTGCGAGTGCGAGTGAATGCACCGAACGTGTCATCGATCAGCTGTTTCTTTGTCCGGGAACAGCATCTGTGCCGCGGTGCGTGCCGTCGCGAACCGTTCCGACGTACTCCTCGAGCAGATCCTCGAGCGCGACGATACCGATCACGACTCCGTCGGCGTCCGTGACTGCGCCGAGGTGCGAGCTGGCCCGACGAAGGCCGGCCAACGCTTCGGCCAGCGGCGTGCTGAGCGGAACGATGGGCAACGGGCGGATATCCGATGTCGGAACGACGGTGTCCGGCCCGGCAGCTTCGTCGAGCACCTCGTCGAGCACATCCTTGAGGTGCACGTACCCGGCCAGCGATCCATCGCTCGCTCGGACCGGGTAACGCGAGTATCCGGTCTCGATGACCGCACGCTCGATCTCACCCAGTGTTGTTCCCGACGGCGTGAGGGGAATGGTCCGCACCTTGTCGAGGGTGATCAGGACCTCGGAGACGGTGCGATCTGTCGATTCGAGTGCCTGCTTCAAGCGCCGGTGTTCTTCGGCGTCGATCAGACCCTCGGACCGCGATTCACCGATCATCGCGGACAACTCCACCGCCGAGACAGTGACGTCGAGTTCGTCCTTGGGCTCGACGCGCAGGAGCTTGAGCACTCCGTTGGCGCAGAGGTTGTAGAACGCGATGATCGGGCGAGCGATCTTGATGAACGCCAGATGCACGGGAACGAGCAGCATGGCCGTCTTCTCGGGGCCCGCCAACGCGATGTTCTTGGGCACCATTTCCCCGAGGAGGATATGCAGCACGACGACCAGCGAGAGCGCGATCGCAAACGAAATCGGGTGTAGCAATCCGTCGGGAAGGCCGACGGCTTCCATCGGCACCTCGAGGAGGTGCGCGATGGCGGGCTCGGCGACCTTACCGAGCAGGATCGAGCAGATCGTGATGCCCAGCTGAGCTGCCGCAAGCATCAGCGAGAGGTTCTCACCGGCCTTGATGACCGTGAGTGCCCGCTTCTTACCCTGCGCGACAAGTGCCTCGAGGCGGTCGCGTCGTGCGGAGATCAGCGCGAACTCCGCACCGACGAAGAATGCGTTACCGGCGAGCAGCACGACGGTGAGGAGTACACCGAAGAGGTTATTCATCGTCGGACTCCTTCGTGTCGTCGTCTGCGGATTCGGGTTCGACATGTGCCGGGACCGGCGTGATGGTCACTCGGTCGATACGACGGCCGTCCATACTGGTCACTCGGGCGATCCACTTTCCGCGGGAATCACCGGACGAGTCGACGTCGGGCAATTCCACTTCGTCACCCTCGTCGGGGATTCGGCCCAGTTCGGTGAGTACCAAACCGCCGAGCGTGTCGTAGTCGCCTTCGGGTGCGGTGTACCCGGTTGCCGACGTGACCTCGTCGATGCGCAACAGGCCGGAGCACGACCATCCGTCGCCGACGCGCTGTACGTCGAGTTCGGGTTCGTCGTGTTCGTCGCGCACATCACCGACGATTTCCTCGATGAGGTCTTCCATCGTGACGATGCCGGCTGTTCCGCCGTATTCGTCGACGACAAGAGCGACCTGCATGCCGTCGGAGCGGATCCGCTCCATGACGGTGTCTCCGTCCAGGCTCGACGGCACGACGGGAACACGTTGAGCCAGACTGTCGACGCGCGTCGTGCGCCTGCGCTCGGCCGGAACGGTGAACGCGTGCTTGATGTGTACGACGCCGACCGTGTCGTCGAGATCGCCGCGAACGACGGGGAAGCGCGAGTAGCCAGTTCGCGACGCCGTCACGATCAGGTCTGCGACGGTGTCCGAGAGTTCCAGCGATTCGATCTTCACTCGCGGAGTCATCAGCTCTTCTGCGGTGCGGTCACCGAACTGCAGCGAACGGTCGACGAGCATCGCCGTGCCCTTGTCGATGGACCCGCGCTGCGCGGACGTCCGCACGAGGGACCCGAGTTCCTGCGGTGATCGCGCCGAGCGCAATTCTTCCGCGGGTTCGATGCCCAGGCGTCGCACGATCCAGTTGGCGGTTCCGTTGAGGCCGTTGATGGCCCACCGGAAGATCAGCGAGAAGCCCGCTTGCAGGCCCGCAGTCGCGCGGGCGGTGGGCATCGGTTTGGAGATTGCGAGGTTCTTCGGTACGAGCTCGCCGAAGATCATGGAGAACGAGGTCGCAATCACGAGCGCCAGGATCAAAGACGTTGTCGAGGCAGCGGATTCGCTGAGCCCGACGGCCTTCGTGACCGGTGTGATGAACCGTGCCAGAACGGGCTCGGCCAGGTAACCGGTGATCAGGGTTGTGATCGTGATGCCCAGCTGAGCACCGGAGAGCTGGAACGAGAGAGTCTTGTGCGCGTGTTGAACCTGCCGCGAGCGTCGGTCGCCGCCACGAGCAGCTTCGTCGACGGTGCTGCGTTCGAGCGCGGTCAGTGAGAATTCGGCCGCCACGAAGAGGGCGGTGCCTGCAGTCAGCGCGATGAAGCCGACCAGGCTGAGAATGGTGAAAACGATGTCCATGTGTCATCGCCACCTGAGGTGTGCACGGGGGCCGCCGGGTTTGTCTCCCGGCTCGCTAGAGGAGCCCTCCGAACCAGCGGAATCAGACGATTCCTCGGATAAAACGACGGGTGTAGCGCCGGGTAAGTGTGTGGGTGCCTCGGGCACCGGGTTCCTCTCGTCGGAGCCGAGTATTTCTCGGCTGTAGCGGGCTCGGTCGGGTCGCCGATGGGCACCCGACCGAGTTTTGTTTCCTGTTTACGGATCCAATGATACCGGCGGGTGCCCGGGAGTAGGGACCCGAGCACCCGCCGACTGTCATAAAACGTGGTTCACCAACCAGACGGAAGCGGCCGTCCTTCGGCGAATCCGGCGGCGGACTGCACTCCCAGAACTGCCTTCTCGTGCAGCTCCTCGAGTGAGCGCGCACCCGCGTACGTGCAGGTACTGCGTACGCCGGAACAGATCTGATCGATCAGGTCCTCGACTCCGGGACGCTCGGGATCGAGACGCATCCGCGAACTGGAGATGCCTTCCTCGAACAATCCCTTACGGGCGCGATCGAAAGCCGTTTCGGTGGCGGTGCGAGCGGCAACAGCGCGCTTGGAGGCCATACCGAAGCTCTCCTTGTACGCGTTGCCCGCCTGATCGACTTTGAGATCGCCGGGGGACTCGTACGTGCCGGCGAACCACGAGCCGATCATGACGTTCGACGCGCCCGCCGCGAGGGCGAGTGCAACGTCGCGAGGGTGGCGAACGCCGCCGTCGGCCCAGACGTGCTTGCCGAGCTCACGTGCTGCTGCAGCACATTCCGCGACGGCCGAGAACTGCGGGCGTCCGACGCCGGTCATCATGCGAGTCGTGCACATGGCTCCGGGCCCGACGCCGACCTTGACGATGTCCGCGCCTGCGGCGATCAGATCACGGGTTCCCTGTGCGGACACCACGTTGCCTGCAACCAACGGGACGCCGAGGTCGAGCGCCTTGAGGGTGGTGAGCGCATCGATCATTCTCTGCTGGTGACCGTGAGCCGTGTCCACGACGATCACGTCGGCACCGGCGTCGACGAGTGCCTTGGCCTTGGCGCCCACGTCACCGTTCACACCGACCGCAGCAGCGACTCGGAGTGCGCCGCGATCGTCGACTGCGGGGTCGTAGATGCCGGCACGAATCGCGCCGGTGCGGGTGAGGACGCCGGCGAGGGTTCCGTCCTCGTTGACGATGACGGCCAACGGATCGTGCTTGGTTTCGAGCAGTTCGAAGACCTCACGCGGTGTGGCGGTGACCGGGGCGGTGACGAAGTCGGTGATCGCGACGGTACGTAGGCGTGTGAACCGATCGACATCCGCGCAGGCAGCCTCGGTGACGACACCGAGAGGCTTGCCGTCCTCGACCACCACGACTGCGCCGTGTGCACGCTTGGGTAGCAGCGCCAGCGCATCGGAGACGGCGTCGTCCGGACTCAGCGTGACCGGCGTATCAGCGACGAGGTGGCGGCTCTTGACGAACGCCACGGTCTCGGCGACAGCGTCAGTGGGGACGTCCTGCGGAATGATGACCAGTCCGCCGCGGCGGGCGACAGTCTCGGCCATGCGGCGGCCGGCGACTGCGGTCATATTGGCGACGACGACGGGAATGGTCGTTCCGGATCCGTCGGAAGAATTGAGATCGACGTCGAACCGAGAGGTGACCTCGGTCCGGTTAGGGACGAGGAAGACGTCGTCGTAGGTCAGGTCGTATGGGGGGCGTTGCCCTTCGAGGAACTGCACGTTTCACGAGCCTACCGTCGATTCCGCCGTAGCGCCCTCGGTATCGCGCGCTTGTGAGCGGGAGAGGGCGATCGTGGTCATGATCATGACGGCGACGGCGCACCCGATGAGAGCAATTCCGGGACCGTCGACGCGGAGGCGTTCGTCGAGAACCGTCATCCCCAGGAAGATGGCCGCGATCGGCTCGCCGATCGTCAGGGCGGGTAGCGACGCCGACAGGGGCCCGACCTGGAACGCGCGCTGTTGGAGGTAGACCCCGATTGCGCCCGAGGCGATCAGCGCCCACGTCTGCCATGCCGAAATCACCCCGACGACACCGTGCCCGAGTAGGTCGGTGACGTACTTGGTGAATGCGACGGCCACGCCGTAGAAGATTCCGGCCGCGGAGCCGAGAAGCAGAGCGCGCCAGCCACCGTCGAGTTTGGACAAGCCGCCGATAGTTGCGACCACGGCCACTGCGACCGTGATCGTCAGGGGCACAGCCCAATCCGACCACGGAGCGTTGCTGTCTCCCTCGGTGGGATCGCCGACTACGAGGAAAATCGCCAAGGAAATCGCGAGCATGATCGCCAATGACCACGCAGAACGGGTGATGCGAATTCCAGAGAACCTGGCCGAAAGTGGCAGCGCGAACAGCAGCGAGGTCACGATCAGCGGCTGCACCACCAACACCGAACCCAACGACAGTGCAACGGCCTGCATGACGTAACCGCCGCCGTCACCGATCAGCCCGGCCCACCACCGAGGACTGCGAATCAACGACGCCACCAACGCCTCGCCCTCCGGAACCGCAGACGCGGCGCGCTGCTGAGCGACGGAGGCACACGCGAAGAGAAGCGCGGCGACGAGTGCGCAGAGAACCGAGATCAGTGGAAGATCACCCATTCCCTCAGTGTGCGCGCTTGCCCGCCCGATTTCCGGCAGACGGCTTTCCTGCGCCGGGTGCGCCGCGACGCGGGGTCAAGCCCTTGGACGCCAGTCGCTCCGAACGGGTCGGGACGGGAGTGCCGTCCGCACGGATCTTCTTCACACTCTTCGGATCGGTGACGCGCCGCGAGGAAGCCGCGCGCTTGTCGCCGTCCTTCTTCATCCGTCCTCCGGCAGCGGTCCGGCCTGCAGTGTCGTGTTCCTGACGGCCACGCTTTGCGGTGTGCTTGACGGCGACCGTCGTATCGGGAGCTTCGACCGGTATTCCCGTCGGCTCCATCGCGCCGGTGATGCGCGTGAGCTCCAGATCGTCAGGACGAACCCGCACGCCGTGAACCTTGATACCTGCCTGCTTGGTCAACTTCTCGACCGAATCACGTTCTTCGTCGGTGACGATGGTGACGACGACGCCTGATTCCCCGGCGCGTGCCGTCCGGCCGGCCCGGTGCAGGTAGTCCTTCGCCTCCGCCGGGGGATCGACGTGAACGACGAGCGTCACGTCGTCGACATGGATTCCGCGCGCGGCGACATCGGTGGCGACCAGGACCGGTGTCGTCCCGTCGGAGAACGACGCGAGGGTCTTGGTCCGGTTGTTCTGCGTCTTGCCGCCGTGCAGGGCGCCGGCCGAGACACCGATCAAATGTAGTTGCTGCGCAAGACGATCCACTCCGTGCTTGGTCTTGACGAACATGATGGTCCGCCCCGCCCGTGAACCGATATGTGCGACAACGGATCTCTTGTCGTCGCGGTCGACGAAGAGCAGGTGATGCTCCATGGTCGAGACGGTGGCAACCGGGGGAGCAGTCGAGTGCGACGCCGGATTGCGCAGGTAACCCGCGACCAGATCGTCGACCTTGCCGTCGAGTGTTGCCGAGAAGAGAAGGCGCTGACCGTCTTTCGGTGTCGTGTCGAGAATCTTCGCAACCTCGTCGATGAAACCCATGTCTGCCATGTGGTCGGCTTCGTCGATGGTCGTGATCACGACGTCGTCGAGAATCACCGACTTCTGCTCGAGTAGGTCGAGTAGGCGCCCTGGGGTCGCGATCAGGAGATCGACGCCGCGGGCAAGGATGTCGGCCTGACGCTTGATCGGAACGCCACCGACCGCATTTGCCACACGCAAACCGATCTCGGTAGCAGCGTCGTCGAGTGCCTTGTGGATCTGGATCGCCAGCTCACGGGTGGGAGCGAGCACCAAACCGCGCGGACGATTCCGCTTGCTCGCCCCGCCCTTGAGGCGCACCAGCATCGGAAGCCCGAAGGCCAGAGTCTTTCCGGAACCCGTCGCGCCGCGCCCGAGGACATCGCGGCCGGCAAGGACATCGGGGATGGTTGCCGACTGAATGGGGAAGGGGGCATCGATGCCGCTTCGGCGCAACGCGTGCACCATCACGGCGGGGATTCCGAGGTCGACGAACGAACGCCCTTCGGTCGAGGTGGGCGAGTCGATCGTCGATTCCTGCATTTGTCCAGGCTACCGGGTATCGGTAGACGCAGATGACCGCATCTACCGATACCCGCTGTGAATCAGGCCTCGATTTCGCTGCGGTCACCGCTCCACAGTGTGTGGAACTTGCCCGGCTTGTCGATGCGCTCGTAGGTGTGCGCGCCGAAGAAGTCGCGCTGCCCCTGAGTCAGGGCGGCCGGCAGACGCTCCGCGCGGAGACCGTCGTAGTACGAGAGCGAAGACGCGAACGCCGGTACCGGAATGCCGAGCATCGTCGCGGTGGCGACCACACGGCGCCAGCTGTCGATGCCTGCCTCGATGGCCTCGCGGAAGTACGGCGCCAGAATCAAGCTCGGCAGGCTCGGATCCGCGTCGAACGCGTCCTTGATGCGGTTGAGGAACTGCGCACGGATGATGCAGCCACCGCGCCAGATCGTCGCCAGGTCGGCAGGCTTGAGGTTCCAGTCGTACTCGGCGCTGCCGGCAGCGATCTGATCGAAGCCCTGCGCGTACGCCACGATCTTCGACGCGTACAGCGCGGCCTGGATGTCGGCGGCGAACTGCTCGGCGTCAGCAGGCTTGTCGCCGAGAGAGCCGGCGGCCAGACCCTGCGCCTGAGCTGCGGCGCGCTGATTGCGGCTACCGGACAGTGCGCGAGCGAAAACGGCCTCGGCGATACCGGTGACCGGCACGCCCAGATCCAGAGCGGACTTGACCGTCCAGCGGCCCGTGCCCTTCTGCTCGGCAGCGTCGACGATGACGTCGACCAACGGCTTGCCCGTCTCGGCGTCGACCTGGCGGAGCACCTCGGCGGTGATCTCGATCAGGTAGGACTCGAGCGTGCCCTTGTTCCACTCGGTGAAGACGTCTGCGACCTGACCGGCGTCGTAACCGAGTGCGTCGCGGAAGAGGTTGTACGCCTCGCCGATGAGCTGCATGTCGGCGTACTCGATGCCGTTGTGCACCATCTTGACGAAGTGACCGCTGCCGTCGGGGCCGATGTGCGTGCAGCACGGGGTGCCGTCGACGTGAGCGGAGATGGACTCGAGAAGCGGGCCGAGAGCCTCGTAGGACTCCTTCGGGCCGCCGGGCATGATCGACGGACCGTTGAGTGCGCCTTCTTCGCCACCGGAGATTCCAGCGCCGACGAAGTGCAGACCGCGGGCGCGGATCGCTGCTTCACGACGGATCGTGTCGGTGTAGAGCGAGTTGCCACCGTCGATGATGATGTCGCCGGGCTCCATGGCGTTCGCGAGCTCTTCGATCACGGCGTCGGTCGGGGCGCCGGCCTTGACCATGATCAGGACGCGTCGCGGCTTCTGCAGTGCGGCAACAAACTCCTCGACGGTCTCGGTGCGCACGAAATCGCCCTCGGAACCATGCTCGGCGATCAGGGCATCGGTCTTCGCGATGCTGCGGTTGTGCAGGGCAACGGTGTGACCGTGGCGGGCGAAATTGCGGGCAATATTCGAACCCATGACGGCCAGGCCGGTGACGCCGATCTGAGCTCGGGGTGATTCGGTGCTAGTGGTTGACATACTTACAGCTTTCCCTCTCGGTCCGCGGCTGTGAAATCCTGCGCTGTGCGCAGCCGAAAACGGTGCGGCCGCGACGCGCGTGAACATTCAGACCGTGCATACAAAACACGGATGCAGATCACTTTAATTGCAGTGACCTGCATCCGTCTCGATACAGCTTCCGGCACAGCCGGAAGGTTCTCAGTGTTCAGTTGTCGAGCCGCAGCTCAGCGCAGGTATTACCGCTGTTCGCGCTTCGGGCCGTCGAATCCGTCATAGCTACGACGGTCGGTGCGGCTGCGGAAGCCGCCACCGCTGGTCGAGGCTGCACGGTTGTCGCCGCCGTCGCGGTTGCCCTGGTAGCCACCGGAAGAGCGGTTGCCCTGGTAACCGGTCGAGGGGCGGCTGTCGCGATCGCCGTACGAGCGGTTGTTGTCGCGGTTGCCCTGGTATCCACCACCGGACGAACGGTTGCCCTGGTATCCGCCGCGGCTCTCGCCGTCACGGCTTCCCTGGTATCCGCCCGAAGAGCGGTTGCCCTGGTAACCCGTCGACGGGCGGCTGTCGCGGTCTCCGTAGGACGGACGGCTGTCACGGTTGCCCTGGTAACCACCGCTGGAGCGATCACCCTGGTATCCACCGGAAGAGCGGTTGCCCTGGTAACCGCCGCGGCTCTCGCCGTCGCGGCTTCCCTGGTAGCCACCGGAAGAGCGGTTGCCCTGGTATCCGGTCGAGGGGCGGCTGTCGCGGTTGCCCTGGTAACCACCGCTGGAGCGATCACCCTGGTATCCGCCGCGGCTCTCGCCGTCACGGTTGCCCTGGTATCCACCCGAAGAGCGGTTGCCCTGGTAGCCGCCGGAAGAGCGGTTGCCCTGGTAGCCGCCACGGCTTCCGCCACGATCACCGAAGGAACGCTCGCCACGAGAAGAGCTCTCGCGCAAGGGTTCTCCGGTCGGCTTCTTGGCGCCGGTGATGCGAGCAAGTTCAGCAGAACCCGGGGTGACGGCAACGGCTGCGGCATTGACGCCGGCCATTCCGGTCAGACGCTTGAACTGACGCTTCTGGTTGGGCAGCACGATGGCGACAACGGTGCCCTTCTCGCCGGCGCGAGCGGTACGACCAGCGCGGTGCAGGTAGTCCTTGTGGTCGGCCGGGGGATCGACGTGAACGACGAGGTCGATGCCGTCGACGTGGATACCGCGCGCTGCAACGTCCGTTGCGACGAGGACCGGGGTGCGGCCGTTCTTGAAACGCTCGAGGACGCGGGTGCGCTGGTTCTGTGCCTTGCCGCCGTGAAGCGACTCGGCAGCGATGCCGACTGCGCGGAGGCGATCGGTGATTCCCTCGCAACCGAGCTTGGTGCGGGCGAACATGATGGTGCGTCCGTCACGGGCACCGATCTCGGCGAGGACGGAATCCTTCTGCCCACGATCGACGAGGAGGACGTAGTGCTCCATCGTGTCGACGCTTGCGCGGCCGTCTTCGGTGGAGTGGGTGACGTGGTTGGCCAGGAACTGACGAACCAGCGACTGGACCTCACGGTCGAGGGTTGCCGAGAACAGCAGACGCTGTCCGTCTGCGGGGGTCTCGCCGAGGATCGAGCGAACCTCGGGCAGGAAGCCCATGTCCGCCATCTGATCGGCTTCGTCGAGTGCGGTGATTTCCACCGAGTCGAGGATGCAGGTGCCCTGAC
The DNA here is from genome assembly GCF_046097995.1 of Rhodococcus sp. 5A-K4. NCBI lineage: Bacteria > Bacillati > Actinomycetota > Actinomycetes > Mycobacteriales > Nocardiaceae > Rhodococcus > Rhodococcus sp. 5A-K4. The sequence continues at coordinate 61,230 of NZ_JBJURM010000024.1, read as the reverse complement.
GCAGGTGATCGCCCAGGCGACCCGGCGTTGCGACGAGGACGTCTACGCCGCGGCGAAGCTGATCGACCTGCTTGGCGAACGGCGTTCCACCGACAGCGGGACGAACCGTGAGTCCGAGTGCGCCGGCGTAGGAGTTGAGGGAGTCGACCACCTGGAAAGCAAGCTCACGGGTGGGGACGAGCACGAGTGCGCGGGGACGCTTGGCGGCCGGGCGATCTTCGTGGCGTGAGAGGCGGGTCAGCATCGGCAGGCCGAAGGCGAGGGTCTTACCCGATCCGGTCTGTGCGCGGCCGAGAACGTTGGTTCCGGCGAGCGCGTCCGGGATGGACTGCGCCTGGATGGGGGACGGGACGGTGATGGAGTTGCGCGCCAATGCGGCAACAAGCTGCTCGGGCAGGCCGATCTCGGCGAAGGTGATACCCGACTCGGTGGCGACTGCTTCTTCGGCAGCGGGGGTGTTGACGGTGGGGTCTTCGATGTTCTCGGAAGACGACATTTGGACAGCGTTGGTCACGCGGAAACCTCTCCGGACTACGGGCACGTCGCGGAGCGGAAGAAGCCATGCTGAAATACACGACACAGTTCGCAAAGGGACGAGCCAGGGCACATGTCACCTGGCAATCCGAACGCATACTGCGGGGAATTGGGCTGTGTGCCGTTATATGTTGACGGACCACGATGGTGGCCGTGGTCCACTCTACGCCACCGGGGACACCGAAGTCAGGTAGCCCCGCCTGTGACCTGCACTACTACACGGGGTTGCGCAGGTCAAGACTCAGTATGCGTTGAAAAGCAGTCGAAGTTCGGTGAGCCAGGGCACAGCCACCGCAACCGTGGGAACCACGAGAATCGCGACCGCCCCGAGATACGCAAAAACGGCGATGCGGGGATCTGCATCGTCGGCCGAGAGGCGCTGCACTCGGATGAGCGTCGACGGGCCGCCCGCTGCCATCGCTCCGCGGGGTGCCGTCGATCCGGCACACGCGACAAGTGCCCGCGCGAGGGGAGTGGGACCGGTAGCCCGCACAGCTGAATCGTCGGCGAGCAACTCCACCAGGAGTTGTACCGATCCCAGAGCCGACTTGCTACGAACGAAACGGGGGAACGCGTGGTTGACGGCCGTGAAAGCCTCGAGGACCAGATCGTGACGAGCTCGCAGGTGTGAACGCTCGTGCGTCAGAATTGCCTTGACCTCGGCATGATCGAGGTTCTGCAGAGTGCCTTGACTGAGAACCACGCGTTGGCGCAGACCTGGCAGGCAGTATGCGATCGGTTCGTCCACGTCCAGCACCCGCAGATCGGGTGTGCGTTCCACCGACGCGGGCATGGCGCAGTCGTCGAGAAGGTCCACCAACACGCGGTGACGTGCACGGCGACGTCGGGTTCTCACAGCGACCTGGATTATCGAGAAGATCAGCTTCGCGCCGATCAGAAGCGTCAGGGCAAAAACAACCACGTACAGAATCCACAGCGGGAGCCCGAGTGCATCGATTTCGGCGGTCGGGGCCGTCGTCGGCCTACCGTCAGCGCCGGGAACGAGCAGCTGGCTGGCAATGGCCAGGCCCGAGCTGAATGCCGACAGCACCGCAGCAATCGCGACGGCTTGCCACAGAACCAACGCCGCGCGTGGAGCGCGGTAAGGCCACGTGGAGCGGCTCAGGAGTGCGGGAACCGGACCGGCCAGCAACAAGGCAAGCAGTCCGAAAACCAGTGCAGTAGTGGCGTTCATGTCCTACACATCATGCACGACGAAATCAGTTCGGCCTAGAAATTCCGGGCTGCGCAGCCTTTTTCGCGGACTCGCGCACCTCAAGGGCAGCGAGCGCTTCGCGGAGAGCATCGGCTTCGTCAGCATTGACCTGTCCCACGAAGTGGACGAGTGCCGCAGCGCGACCGCCGGACTCCGGGGCCTGGGCCAGTGCGTCGACCATCAGGCTCGCGACCAGTTCTTCGCGCTTGTTGACGGGAAGATAGCGATGGGCGCGATCGTCACGCTGCTGAATCACCAGATGCTTCTTCGCCAGGCGCTGCAGAACGGTCATTACCGTCGTGTACGCCAATTCGCGATGTGTCGCGAGTGCTTCATGCACCTGTCGCACAGTTTGCGGTTCCGATGTGGACCACAAATGATCCATCACCGCGCGTTCGAGTTCACCTAGACCTGCCATTCTTCGATTCTACGGACTTCCACGACGAAATACGTACTACTGGTAGTAGTAACCGCCTCGGTGGGGGTGTGGTATTGGCCATAGTGATCTGCGTGACGGTTACGGTGGTGTGAGACGACCAAAGTCCCGACAATGACGATGCCCGATAATTGCAAGCCAACAGTCGATCCGCAGAAAGTAGCCGCACGTAGATGACGATCGACAGTTCGCCGGGCACCGAAGAATCGACATCACGGGCGCGGGTAGTCACGCAGAAAGCTGCCGGCATCATCCGTTTCGGCATTCGCGACGCACCCTTGACGGTCGTCCTACTTCTCACCATGTGGATACTGGGCGCCGTAACCGGCAGCATCGTTCACGGACCGTCCCGCGATCTCGAGCACACGATCGGTGCGGGAATGGGCTCGATCCAGCACGGACATGTCTGGATTCCACTGAGCTCCGCGCTGTGGGCAGGAAACCTGCTCGGGTACATCGGCGCGAGCGTGCTCCTGATTGCGGTCGCTGCACCTCTCGAACGGCGGATGGGAACGATCAAGCTGGCGATCGCCGGCGCAAGCACTCAAATCTTGGGAGTTCTGCTCGGGCTCGGCTGGGCATCCTTCGTGAAAGTGTTCGACTCCAATTGGGGGTTCCGCCTCCATGTCGGCTCCGCTGTCGGCGCGAGCGCGTGGATCGTCGGCGCCGCGATGGCCGCCAGCTCGAACATGGGGACATTGTGGCGTCGCCGCATCCGCGTCGGAACCCTGGCTTTGACCATCACCTTGGCCTTGTTCAGTGGTCAGCTGCAAGATGTCATCCGATTTTTTGCCGCTGTGGTGGGTTTGGTGATCGGACAGTGGATCGTCGGACGATCGGCTCGCGGTGAACGCATCGCCGGGACACAGCGAGAGGGCCGTGTCCTGGTCGCCATCGTCGTCGCGGCAAGTGCGATCGGCCCGATTATCGCCGCGCTGTCCCCACAGGCGGTTGGCCCACTCGCCGTACTCCGCGATCTCTTCCGTGGTGTTCCCTGGACCGTCGCAGAAGTACGTGAGCTGTGCGCCGAATCCGCGTCGGATCCGGACTGCCGACGCGGCCTCCTCGAGCTGAGACTCTCGGGGATCGGGCCGACTCTGCTCTCGTTGATGCCGTCGATTTTTGTGCTGGTGTTGAGCGATGGGCTCCGTCGTGGCCGCAGATTCGCCTGGATTGCGACTGTCTGTGCTCAGGTCGTCTTACTCGTCCTCTCGATCGGGAACTTCGTCATCAGGTTCGTCGACGCAGTCGACAGCGACAGCTTGTTCTACGGAATCAGCGATCCGAACGTGTATCGAACTCTGGTGCCGTTCCTGACACCGCTCTTCGTGCTGATCCTGCTGATCGCCACACGTCGATACTTCGACGTCGCGGCCCCGGCCAAGACGTATCGACGTCTCGGTGCTGCGATCGTGACCTTGCTCGCGGTCCTCGCCGTGATCTACGTCGGCGGCGGAATGCTCGCCAGGCACGGGTTCGACCGCGAGCCCACGGTCGCGTTGCTGCTCGCGGACTTCCCACAGCGCCTTGTACCGCCGGTGTACCTGCAGTTGATCGACCCGCGCCTGCTTCCCGTGGACATCGAGTCGACGTTGCTCTTCGAGTGGACCGGCGTCGTGTTCTGGGGCGTTGCCGCCGTGTTGGTATTCGTGAGTTTCCTCAAGCCGGTCAAGACCGCCGATCCCAAAGCCGCCGAACGAGCGCGATCCATGTTGATCGCCGGTACCGGCAGCCCGCTGTCGTGGATGACGACGTGGAAGGGGAACACGTACTGGTTCAGCGCGGACGGTTCGAGTTACGTCGCGTATCGCGTCATCGCCGGCGTTGCTCTCACCACAGGTGATCCGGTCGGTCCTCCAGATCGCATGCGCGCGGCGATCGAGGGGTTCGCCGAGTTCGCGTCGTCGAACGGTTGGATTCCCTGCTTCTATTCCGTGACCGACGACGCCCGAACCATCACCGATTCGATGGGCTGGAGCGGTCTACAGGTCGCCGAGGAAACCGTGCTCGACCTGGGACAAGTCGCGTTCACAGGAAAGCGGTTCCAGGACGTGCGCACAGCACTGAACCGGGCGAAGAAGTCCGGTATCACCGCCGAGTGGATTTCCTTCCCTCATGCACCTCTCGCGATCAAGGATCAGATAGTCGCGATCTCGGAGGAGTGGGTAGCGGACAAGGGGATGCCCGAGATGGGATTCACCCTCGGCGGACTCGACGAGGTCGACGACGAACAAGTGCGATGCCTGATCGCGGTCGACGAGGATCGCACCGTGCACGGTGTCACGTCGTGGCTACCGGTGTACCGCGACGGCAAAGTCGTCGGGTGGACACTCGACTTCATGAGGCGACGCTCCGAAGGGTTCCGTCCCGCGATGGAGTTCCTGATCGCTTCCGCTGCACTGAAATTGGAGGAGGAGGGCGTCGAGTTCCTCAGTCTGTCCGGTGCACCGCTGGCAACAATCGCCGGTGACTCCGAGAGGAATGCGAACGAACCGGAGGCCACGACTTTCTCGGCGATGATGGACAGCGTGCTCGACCTACTCGGTCGCACCCTTGAACCGGTGTACGGATTTCGATCGCTGCTGGCCTTCAAATCGAAGTTCCAGCCGCGGTACGTTCCGATGCACATGACATTCGCCGATCCAGCCGCGTTGCCGAGCATCGGCAACGCGGTCGGACGGGCATACCTGCCGACCGTGACGATCGGTCAGGGATTCAAACTCGTTCGGACGATTCTGGGTCGCTGATTCGCGATCGTCACGCAGGCTTTGCCGGCCCGCCGACGGCGCCGAACACGTGCCGGGTTCCGATCGGAACGATCAGCGGCCGATCCGAGACGGGATCGTCGATGACTGCGGCTTCGAGACCGAACACCTCGAGCAGAAGTTCCGCGGAAATGATGTCCTTGGGGACACCAGAAGCGACGACGGCGCCGTCGCGCATCACGATCAGATGATCGCTGTATCTGACCGCGAGATTGAGGTCGTGCAGAACCATCACCACGGTGCGCCCCATTTCCTCGTGGAGTTGATCCACCAGGTCGAGGACTTCCATCGAGTGCGCGAGGTCCAGATAGGTAGTCGGTTCGTCGAGAAGCAGGATGTCGGTTCCCTGGGCGAGAGCCATCGAGATCCAGGCTCGCTGACGCTGACCGCCGGACAATTGATCGACGGGCCGATCGGCGAGATCCGAGACACCGGTCAGCTCTAGCGCTTCGGCGACCTCGCCCTCGTCGTCCGCGGACCACTGCCTGATCCACGACTGGTGCGGGTGGCGCCCACGTGAGACCAAATCGGCGACGGTGAGCCCTTCGGGCGCAACCGGAGTCTGGGGGAGCATTCCGAGCACCCGCGCGACTTCCTTGGTCTTCATCGAACTGATCGCCTTGCCGTCGAGGATGACCGATCCACCCTTTGGCTTGAGCAGACGACCGAGCGCGCGCAAGAGCGTCGACTTGCCGCAACCGTTGGGTCCGATGACCGTCGTGATCACGCCGGTGGGGATCTCGAGATCGAGTCCGTCGACGATGATGCGATCCCCGTACCCGAGCGTCAGATTCTGCGCGACGAGACGCGAAGGAGCATCGGTGGACTGGGCGATGGTGGTCATGCTGTGACCTTCCGATTGTTACGAACCAACAGGTAGAGCAGGAACGGGCCGCCCAGTGCGGAAGTCACGATTCCGACGGGGAGTTCCACAGGCAGAATTGTTCGAGCGATGACGTCGCTGCCTACCACCAGTACAGCACCGGTCAGCGCGGAAGCCACGATGGGCGGGCCGGCGGAGCGCACCAGACGCATGGCGACCTGTGGCGCAGCCAGGGCGACAAAGCCGACCGGACCTGCTGCTGCGGTCGCGATGGCGGCCAATGCCACGGCGGAAAGCAGCAGCTTGGCCTGTGATGATTGCAAGCGAACACCGAGTGAGGTTGCGTTGTCGTCGCCCAACCGCAGTGCTCCCATGGTGAACGATGCGATCACCGCGTAGCCGCCGACTACTGCGACGGCGATTGCGACCGGCCACATCTGATTCCAGGTGGCACCGTTGAGTGAACCGTTGAGCCACACCTGTGCGCGAGAAGCGTCGTTGATGTCCGCCGAGATGAGGAGCCATCCCGTCGCTGCCACCAGCATGGCGTTGATGCCGATACCGATCAGGATGAGGCGGAACCCCTCGACGCCCTTGCGCCACGCCAAGGCGTAGATCACCACTGCTGTCAGTAGGCCGCCGCAGAGTGCAGCCAACGGAATCCCCAGTGTGGCAAGCAGTCCCACGAAGGAGCCACCCCCGCCGAGTACGATGAGTGCCACTGCGGCGGCACTCGATCCAGCCGTGATTCCGAGGATGTCGGGGCTGGCGAGGGCATTGCGCGCAATCGTCTGGGTGACCGCACCGGCAATGCCGAGTGCCATACCGATGGAGAGCGCGGTGAGCGACCGAGGAAGTCGAAGGTCGAAGACGATCAGGTTCTGTGTCTTGCTGCCATTGCCGAGCAGGACCGAAATGACATCGGGGATCGAGATCGGATAGTCGCCCCGCCCGATGTTGATGCAAAGCAGAAGGAACAGCGCAACTGCGAGGGCAATGCTCACCGACACCGCGAGTGGGCGGTAGACGAGCGAGAATCCACCGAGGCGGATCGACTTACGCGAGGGGACGGTCCGGGGGAGTACCCGGAGTTCCTGCTTGAGCGTCACAGACTTGCCAACTTCCTGCGGCGTACGAGAGCGATGAAGAACGGAGCGCCGAACAGGGCCAAGATGATGCCGACCTGCAACTCACCAGGGCGCACGACCACGCGGCCGATGATGTCCGCGGTGATCAACATGACCGCGCCGAGTAAGCCTGCGTACGGGACCAGCCAGCGGTAGTCGGGTCCGGTGATGGCCCGGGCCACGTGAGGGACCACCAAACCGATGAACGCGATCGGACCACATGCCGCGGTGGCGGCGCCGGTCAGCAGGGTGATCGCGACGATGCCGAGTGTGCGACTGAAGGCGATGTTCGTTCCCAAGGCTTTTGCGACGTCTTCACCCAGGCTGAGGACGTTGAGCCCCGGCGTACTTGCCAAGGCGATGACCAATCCGAGTATCAGGAACGGCAGGACCTGCCAGAGGACGTCGAACCCGCGACCGGACACCGACCCGACAACCCAGAAACGGTAGGCGTCCAGGCTGGTCTGGTCGAGGATTATCACGGCGTTGGTCATGGCTTGCAGGAAGAACGCGACGGCCGCGCCCGCCAGAGCCAGACTCAGAGGACTTGCGCCGCCGTTTCCGATGGAGGACAAGCCGAAAACGACGATGCTGGCGACGAAGGATCCTGCGAACGCGAACCAGAGGTACTGACTCGGTGCCGTAAAGCCGAAGAGGTAGATCGCCATGACCACGAAGAACGCCGCGCCCGCGTTGAGGCCGAGTAGACCGGCATCCGCCAACGGGTTGCGTGTGTGTCCCTGAATCAAGGCACCGGCGATACCGAGTGCAATTCCGACAACAAGACCCAAAATCGTTCGTGGGGCGCGCAACGTCCGCACGATGATGTCCGTCTGAGTTCCGTCCGAATTGAAGAGCGCGTGGAAGATCTCGGCGAAGGTCAATGGACGAGCGCCCACCGCGATACTCGCGAGCATCACAAGCGCGAGCAGCACGGTGAGGACCGCGAGTCCGATCAGGCGGCGCCGGCGAGTTGCACCGACGCTGTTGTCGCGTGCGAGTTCTTCGAAGCCCTCGTCGCGGGCCGTGCTTTCTCGGACCACCTCGATGCCGCTTCGGTCGAACGGTCTGCGCAGAGCCCGGCGGACACCGATGGGCTGTTTGGTGGTCGCGTCACGCGTGACCAGGCCAACCCATCCCTTTCCCGAGGTCCGACCGGTGGCCCCCTCACGGAATCCGAGGTTCCACACAAGGAGACCGACGGCGATCGCTATTGCTGTCCCGCCGAAGACTGCTCGATCAGCCTCGCCGCCACCGTTGTCGTCACGGAGCGACTGGACGATGTACCAGCCGACGATCAACGGAAGTAGGAACACCGCCGCGTCGAAAAGTCCAGCCAGGACACGCATTCGGACAGGAGCGGGGCCGCGCGGCACGATGCGCCGTCCGTACGTCTCGCTGGGTCCTCGGGGATGTCCGTTCCCGAGAGATTTGATCATCGTCACTGGCGGTTCGAGCTCCTGGTCTTGGTGCGCAGGGAATTCGCATCTTAGGTTACGGAACCCTATGCGGGTGCGCTTCCTGCGGGGGACGTTCCTGTGAATATGCGGTGCCCAGCGTCACAGTTCTTTACTCTTGAATTATGGTGAGGCTAACCTACATTAAGAACCACAAGACAACTTCGGCCGATTGGAGTGCACGGTGACCATCACCTTGACCACCCAGCATGCGGATGTTCGTGAATTCGAACTCCGGTCGAACGCATTGAGCCGCACCAGCGTTCGCCTACGAGCACTCAACCCTGACTATCCGCGCGTCTACGCGGTTGCCGCCATGGCGGGCGAAGGTAAACGGCGTTGGTGGCAACTGAGCGAGGGCCTGTGCGGGGATCGGGTGCATCAGATGTTCGCCCGTTCACTTCAAGATCTCGACAGCGCCGAAGCTGCGGCGATCCAGGTTGCAACGTCACTTATTCATGCCGTGGTCGGCAGGGTGGCCGCGTCGATCGTCTCCGAGGGGTCCGCATGGGACCCGGGGCTCGAGAACCTGTTCATCCACATGGACAGCGACGGCGGAATCGACTGGGCCGGCGTGGTCGACGAAACGCTGCGCGTTGCGCCCAACGGACGGGAGTCCGGCAGTGACGGTGTCGTCGACATGCCATGTGAAGAAGCGCTCCTTGTCTGGACCGCGCACCGTTGCCTGACTTCACTCCGAGCGATCTATGACGCCGTCGCCAGGTGTGCGCCCGTCGACCAGTTCAGATTCTGGGGCCTGGTAGGGGAGTCGATCCTGGGTGCAGCGGCCTACGTCCCCATCTTGGCCGGTGAGGGCGAATCGGCCGCTCAGCGTCGAGGGCAGGGACTGCTGGACGCCTTTGTCGCCGCCGGGCTGCCGGTTCGTGCGCGCCGCAAGGTCTCGCTACGCCCTCGTTGGAACCAGTTCGACGAAGGGCTTGCTAAATTAGGTCAGCCTTGCCTATGATTGTGGAACACCTCGCAGAGAGCTACACGACGCGAGAGTGACGAAACTGCCGGACCGCGCCGGAGTCCTGAGGGCTGCAGAGACTCCCGGTCCTTCCCACGGCGGGTTTCCCATCGAATGATGGGAAACCCGCCGGTTCTTTTTCCAGACCTGATTCCAAGCTCGAGTTACCTCTCGTGTAATCAGGTAGGGAGTGGCAGCCACACCGGCGCCAGAGAATCACAGATGGAGATGGCATGGTCGACACTGCTGAGACCGCAGAGATGATGAAACGGCTCGGGACGGGCTTCGACGCCACCATCGGCCTGGAATACACCGAACTGAGCCCAGACCGTGTGAGGGCGCAATGGACGGTCAAGCCCACGCTGCACCAGCCCGCCGGGATACAGCACGGGGGTGTGTACTGCTCGGTGGTGGAGTCTCTCGCCAGCGTCGGCGGCACCGTGTGGCTGGGCGAGCGAGGACACGTAGTCGGAGTCAACAACAACACCGACTTCCTGCGCGCAACGCGGGAGGGCACTCTCACCGCTGAAGCCACCCCGATTCATCGCGGACGCACCCAGCAACTCTGGGAAGTTCGCATCACCGACGAGAACGGCCGACTCGTTTCCAAGGGACAGGTTCGCCTCGCGAACATCACCGAGGTGGCGAAGATCGGAAACTGACCACGCGGCAGTCGATCAAATAACGAAGGGCGGCTGTGGAGTTGAACTCCACAGCCGCCCTTCATTATTCGCCCAGGTACTGATCGATCAGCCGGCGGCCTTCTGCTGCTTGCCGGCAGCCTTCTTGGCTTCGCCATTCGAAGTGCTGCCGGACTCCGTCGCTTCCTTGTTCTTCTTCTCCAACTCGCCCATCGCGTTTCGCGCGAAGACCTGCTGCTCGGTGGACGCCATCTGAGCACGGCCGCGCCCGAAGAACGTCACTGCCCACGACAAGAGCGTCGAGGCGCGTGAACGGAATCCGACGAGGTACAGGAGGTGAATTGCCAACCAGGCAACCCACCCGATGAACCCGCTGATCTCGAGCTTGCCCACCTTGGCTACCGCGCTGAAGCGCGAGATCGTCGCCATACTGCCCTTGTCGAAGTACTTGAACGGAACTCGTTCCGACGGGGACTTTCCATCCAGTGACGCTTTGATCTGCTTGGCCGCGTACTTGCCGCCCTGCATGGCAACCTGAGCCAGTCCGGGAAGCTTGTCGAGCGACATCATGTCGCCGATGACGAAGACGTTGGGGTGCCCGGGAAGCGACAGGTCAGGATTGACCATCACTCGGCCGGCGCGGTCGGTTTCTCCGCCGCTTTGCTCTGCAAGCTGCTTGCCGAGGGGGCTGGCCTGCACGCCGGCGGACCAGACCTTGCACTGTGACTCGATGCGGCGAAGCGTGCCGTCCTTTTCCTTGATGATCAGACCGTCGTTGTCGACGTCGGTGACCATTGCGTCGAGCTGGATCTCGACGCCGAGCTTCTCGAGCGTCTCGGCAGCTTTGCGGCTGAGCTTCCCGCCGTACACGGGCAACACGGCAGGGGCGCCGTCGAGGAGCACGACGCGCGCTTCACGAGGATCGATCTTGCGGAAGGCGCCGTCCAGCGTTCGACGGGAAAGCTCGGCGATCTGCCCGGCCAACTCCACCCCGGTGGGGCCGGCGCCGACCACGACGAAGGTGAGCAAGCGCGCGCGCTCGGCGGGATCGTCCGACAGTTCGGCCTGTTCGAAGGCCCCGAGGATTCGTCCGCGCAGTTCGAGGGCGTCGTCGATCGTTTTCATTCCGGGGGCGAACTCCGCGAACTGATCGTTGCCGAAGTACGACTGACCGGCACCTGCTGCCACGATCAGACTGTCGAACGGCGTAACCGTGACGCGTTCGAGCAGACGCGAGGTCACGGTCTGACTCTCGAGATCAATGGTCTCGACCTCACCGAGCAGCACCTGGGCGTTCTTCTGCTTGCGCAGCACCAGTCTCGTGGCGGGAGCGATGTCACCGACCGAGAGGATGCCGGTCGCAACCTGATAGAGGAGCGGCTGAAACAGATGGTGGGTTGTACGCGCGATCATCGTGATGTCGGCATCGGCTTTTTTGAGAGCCTGAGTGCCGAACAATCCTCCGAAGCCGGAACCGATCACCACTACGCGGTGGCGGTGCGGTTCAACCGACTGGATGCTCATTCCGTACTCCTCGAGTTCTAGGGGACAGTCCTACGGTAGTCCCACCGCGGCCGAGCTTCTCTGCGAGCAGTCCGACGCGCGCCGGTGTGTCCGAATCGATCAAGCAGCCTCCGGCGGCGATCACCCCGAGACGCGTGTCTTCCTCGCGCCGGGGGTGTTCACCACTTTGTCGAGGTGTCAGCTACTGGCGGACCGACAAAATGAACAGTGCGATGCACCCGCCGACGAAAACCAGGATCGACAGAGCCACCGAGGCATACCCGACACCCACTCCAATTGCTGCCCAGTCCATGTGCCCAACCTCTCTTACGGTGCGATCCGGGATTCAGATCACATCTGCTACTGGCGGACCGACAAAATGAACAGTGCGATGCACCCGCCGACGAAAACCAGGATCGACAGAGCCACCGAGGCATACCCGACACCCACTCCAATTGCTGCCCAGTCCATGTGCCCAACCTCTCTTACGGTGCGATCCGGGATTCAGATCACATCTGCCTGAAGACATCACACCCTATTTATCGCTACTTCCGAAACCCGGCACGCCCAACCATTGACATGCAAGCAAATACTTGCATATCGTGAAGTTGTGAACGACCGGATGAATGCAGCCTTCAAAGCACTTGCCGATCCCACGCGAAGACTTCTGCTGGACCGCTTGTTCGTAGCCAACGGGCAGTCGCTCGGTGAGCTGTGCGAGAGCCTCGACATGAGTCGCCAAGCTGTCACGCAACACCTCACGGCGCTCGAGGATGCAAATCTGATCAGCACGGTGCGGCAGGGGAGAACGAAACTTCACTATCTCAATCCCGTTGCGCTCGAGGAGATTCGAGAGCGATGGATCAACAAGTTCGAGGTACCGCGCCTGCATGCGCTCAGTGCCGTCAAAAAACTCGCGGAGGAAGCCATGACCGACAAGCCCAGTTTTGTATATGTCACCTACATCGCCAGTACGGCCGAGAACGTCTGGAAAGCACTCACGGACGCGGGGGCCACTGCAGAGTATTGGGGACACAGCAACGTCTCCGACTGGCAGCCGGGATCGACGTGGGAGCACCGCCGGATCGACGGTTCGAACATCGCGGATGTAGTCGGCACCGTAGTCGAAAGCAGCCCACCGTCCAGGTTGGTCACCACCTGGGCTGATCCGAACGGTGAACCGGGCGTCGATATCTCGCGGGTGAGTTTCGACATCGAAGCCTTCGGCGCGATCGTGCGATTGACCGTCAAGCACACCGATTTGGCGGACGAATCGGCTCGCATGGAGGTAGCGGGCGGATGGTCGGCGGTGCTGTCGAATCTGAAGTCCTACCTCGAGACCGGAAATACTCTTCCGGTGGCGCCGTGGGAGATGCCGGTCGGTTGACGGTTGTCGACCGGGACAAACGAGTCCCCTGAACAGGAGGAGATCGCCGTACTTCTGTCCGAACAGTCGGCGCAGTCCGGACTCAAATTCGCATACCCGTCAAATATCGGCGCGTTCAGTCTGTAAAGTTGCCGGAAGGATGCTAGCGTTTTGCCCGACATCGAGTGAGGACGACCTCGTCTCGGACGCATGGGAGAAACGCTATGGGCGGCGACGCTTTTCAGAATGTTCCGGTTGATCGACGCAAGTTCGTCAAGACAGTTCTAGCGGCCTCGGCGGTAACTGTTCCGGTCGTGACGTCGATCAGCCTCGGTGGTGCGGCACCGGCCTTCGCAGCCGGTGATACGCCGAACCTCTCCGGAGCTCCTACTCGTGGCCAGCAGAATCCGAATCAACCAGGCGGCGAGCAACCAGGCGGGAATCAGCCCGGTGGTAATACTCCGGGAGGGAACCAGCCGGGCGGAAACGAGCCGGGCAACCCCGGATCGTCGGGAAGTTCGGGATCGTCGGGAAGTTCGGGTAGTTCCGGGAGTTCGGGATCGTCTGGAAGTTCCACAGGTTCCGGATCAACCGGTAGCTCGTCAGGCTCGGGTGGAACGACGACCGCCAAGCCCACCGGGCCGACGGAGCCGACAGAGCCGACCGTCCCAACTGTCCCAACTGTGCCGACCACTCGCACCGAGCCGACGTTCCCAACCAGCCCGACCAAGCCGACAGATCCCACGGAACCTGCGTAACCGACGTAATCGATACAACGCCACGGGTTCCCAGGGAGCACACCGATGCCCGAGTTCGACGACGCCCTGCACCGCGCTCTGAAGAGGCTTCAGAGCGCGGTGCCAGTACAGGTGAAAGAAACTCCGCCGCACGGAGAATCTGCCGACCTCACCATTGCAATCGCGACCTACGACGATTTCGACGGCGCATACTTCACGATCCACTCGATCCTGGTCCATCATCGCGAGATTCTGGACAGAGTCGAATTCGTCTTGTTGGACAACAACCCCGAGGGGTTGCCGGCGCCGATGCTCGAATCGTTTGCCGGTTACATCGATCGGTTCCGCTACATCCCGTTCACCGACGTTCGATCGACTGCGGTGCGGGACGTCCTGTTCCGCAAGGCCACCGGAAAGTATGTCCTGGTCCTCGACTCCCACGTGATCCTGGCACCGGGATCGTTGTCGGCGTTGCTGGCGTATTTCGATGCAAATCCGGAAACTGACGATCTGATCCAGGGACCGATGCTCTCCCAGGATTCCTCGCACATCGCGGCCACCCACATGGACCCCAAGTGGCGCAACGGAATGTTCGGCTCCTGGGGAGTTGATCCGCGAGCGAAGCAACACCCGGACGTGCCTTTCGAGATCATCATGCAGGGCCTCGGCTCATTTGCCTGCAGGCGTGAGGCATGGCCGGGATTGAACTCGCACTTCACCGGATTCGGCGGTGAGGAGGGATACATCCACGAGAAGTTCCGGATCAACGGCGGAAAGGTCGTCTGCCTTCCGACATTTGGTTGGCACCATCGATTCGAGCGCCCGGCGGGTGTCCCGTATCGAATAAATTGGGAAGATCGCGTTCACAATTACCTGCTCGGTTGGAATGAGGTCGGATGGGATCTCGACTCACTCCATCGTCAGTTCTCCAGGTACCTCGGTGATTCGTATCCCGAGATTCGTCGCCGTGCCGAACTGAGCGTCCAGCGACCCGAGTTGGTCTTCGGCGGGGTGATCGTTCTCAGCGACGACGGCCGAGTAGCTCCGTGGCGTTCATGCCTGGCGGAGGCCGAGTCGATCGAACTGACCGTTCACCGTGCCATTCCGGCGGAGGACGACGGTCCGGATGGGTGGAGGACGGCCTCAGCGTTCGTCGCCGGACTCGACAAGGCGATTCTGCTGGGCTGGAAGTCGGTGGTCTTCCTGGACGAGGCTCGCGTGATCGAACCCGCGGTTATGTACAAGCTGCGGAACATAACAGACGACCTCCCCGCCGAAGCCGATGCGGCCGTCATCCACGCACACGGCGAAGACCTGGTCGGGGCTGCACTGATTGTTCGCGCCGCGGCATACCGAACCTTGCGAGACGAACTCTCTCGGAGCATGGACGGACCCGTGCGGTCCGACTTTTCACTGGCGACCTATCTGCTCGAGCGGGGCGCAGTCGACGTTGTGCTCGATCGCCCACTGTCGCCTGCCCGAGTAGGGGGAGAACCCACCCCGGCTGTCGAGGATTCGAAGTCGGACCTCGGTGTTGTCGTCGTGAATCTTGACCTCGATATCGACAGATGGAAGGCGTCCTGGCATCGATTCATTCGCTTACCGCGCGTAACAGCGGTGGAGAGAGAATCAGCTTTCGAGGACGTGATGAATCAGGAAGCGGCCTTTGCCGTCTCGTGGCGTCGCGCGGTTTCTCGGGCGACCGAGAAGAGCTGGGATTCGGTCCTCATTGCAGCTGACGACGTGAGTTTGCTGGATGCGGCTGCGTCGATCCTGGACCACGCACGTGAAGACCTCGATCACCGCGATTGGGATGTCGTCCAACTCGGACACGACGCGAAATCGGCCGACGGAGCGCTGATCGACGGTTCGGCGCTCTTGCGCACCAGTCCGGAGAACCGTGGAGTTCACGCCGTCCTCGTTCATTCGCGCGCCTTCGAACGAATTCTGGACGCGATTGCGGATCCGGAGGTAGACCCCGAAGCATTCGAAAAATGGGCGGGCCACTACCAAACTTTGGGCAACTACCTGGTGGATGCGAACGCCGGGGGAGCGCTCACGTGTCTGACGCTCGCACCCGGCATCGCCTCCACACGCAGCCTGATTTGTTCGGGCGCAATCGAATCCGAATACTCACGACGCTTCTCGCTCTGACACCACCCCAAACGCAAATAGCTCAACACGAATATCGGACTGGTTGGAACAAGGAGATATCTTGACGGAACTACTCGAAGACGCGAGGCCTCAGCGCTCACAGACGGTGGAGAGCAATGATCTCACCGACGGTGTCGTGCTGTACGACAGTTCCAGCGAGGTTGCCCATCACCTCAACCCCATCGCGACTTTGGTGTGGGAACTGTGTGACGGCCGGACCGTCAGTGACATCGTCCAGGCGGTGTCGGAGGTACTCGAGATCCCTGACCATGACGCGGAGTCGGTGGTCAGCGAGACCTATGGACAGCTGAGCGCCTCGCGTCTGCTGGTGTGAGAATCCCGTGACAGGCAGCCACGTACCACAATTCCGAACGCACTACCTATGGGTTGATGCGATCGTGCGCGGCCCTGCCATACCCGAACTCGGTGTCATCGAGCATCGAATTGCCAGCCCCTGGCCTGCGGACCACAACATCGAAGTTCGGATTCAGCGGAATCGATCGACGTTCGGTCGCTGGGACGCCACCATCGACTCGACCATCGGAGGCAGAAAGGAACCGCTGATCGGTCTCGACGGACTCCACCTCGCGGAGAACGTTTACCGCACTGTGCACCGGGATGTCATGACGGCCGCAGATACCGAACTGTGGACACGCCTGCATGCCGCTCTGGTCGACTGCAACGGTGTGAGAGTGGCGATCGCCGGGCACTCCGGGGCGGGTAAAACCACCTTGGCGCTTGCCCTTGCCTTACGGGGTGCACAACTGCGAGCTGACGAAGGGGTCTTCATTCGCGGTACCGAAGCTGTGGGCTTGCCGCGCCGGGTTCACCTGAAAGCCGGTATGTTCGACGTTCTCCCGGACATCAAGGCGCACGATTCGCTGTATCTCCCGTATACCCCTTCGGTGTGGGCACTGGACCCGTCGACATTGCCCGCTACTCCCAACGTCGATTCGGCGGTTCGCGGAATCGATCTGGTGCTGATTCTCGATAAATGGGACGGGGGTCCTACTCGTGTCGCGCCGATGCCCGCACCCCAGGCGATACAGTCGCTGGCCGAGCAATCCGCTCTGTGGTCCGACAATCACGGACTGACCCTGAGAAACATCGCTGCCCTGCTCTCGAATGCCCCGTGCTACAGAATGATCCGGCACCACGGCGACACCGGCGCCGACACCGTGGAGGAACTGGTGGCGTCATGCGTGACACCCGGTACCTGATTTCGATGTTGGAAGCCGAGCACGGGGCCGACGTCATCCGTTCGTGTTCGCAGCAAGATTGGCCGCGAGTCATCGACGCCGCTGCCAGGCACAAGGTGCTGCCGCTGCTGGCCGCCCGCGCAGTCGATGCCGGCTTCGCATCGGTCCTGCCGGCGAGTTTCGCCGATATGCTGTCGGATTCCGCAGCTAGCGCGTCGAGTCCGGAATTGACGCTGAGCCTTGTCCATCACCGAAACGCACTTCGTATCGCGGACCTCGATGCGCAGCGCGTAGAACTGCAAGAGTTGTTACACAGCAGCGGATTTCCGACTGTCGCACTGAAAGGTGCTGCCCTTCTCGAGCGAAGAATCTGGCCGAACCCGGCGGCACGACGGATGACGGACATCGACCTCTTGGTCGTAGATCCCGCACACGCCGTTCCAGCCAACGACGCGATCATCGACTTCGGCTATCGAATGGTTCGCCCGGACGAGGTGGCAGGGGATTCCATCGATCACGACGATCATCAGGAACCAGCGCTCCTTCGCGACGACCGTCACGGCTCCGTCGAAATCCATTCACACTTGCTTCCGCGGTTCGCCCGTCACGCGTTGACCCGCGAGTCCGCGGTCCGAGGACTCAGCGCGGAGACCGAAGGATCCAGACTTGCCCTTGCCGATGTCACGCTTCATGTCATCGCTCACGCGCGGCTTGCCGATCGCGCCTTGATTCGCGCTGATCTGGCGTTGAACAGCGTCTTCGACGTGGGGTACCTGTTCGACTCCGAGCCGTCACTCCCGGCGATGCTCGCGCGACGCCGATTGCCGCGCGATGTCCGTCGCGCGGTGAACGTCCACTGGGCTGCGGTGGAATCGATCTTCGGAGTG
The DNA here is from genome assembly GCF_046097995.1 of Rhodococcus sp. 5A-K4. NCBI lineage: Bacteria > Bacillati > Actinomycetota > Actinomycetes > Mycobacteriales > Nocardiaceae > Rhodococcus > Rhodococcus sp. 5A-K4. Next base: position 43,415 of record NZ_JBJURM010000024.1, on the reverse strand, counting down.
AATACCGGGGTGACGACTACGTCGGCGCGTTGGTGGTGGCAATGCACGCTGTGGTTGGCCGATCGCCCACGTCTGCACTCGCTCTACCGCGATCTGGTCATGGTGCCGCTCTTTCTCGACCGTGATCGGCTTTCCATCCGGGACGGGCGCGACCTACGTGGATGGGACTTGGCACGCTCACGCGTATCCCACTTCGTCCGTCGTGCGAGGGCTGCCGTCGAAGATGCCGGGGGAGCAGCGTGAAAGTACTGATCACCGGCGGAGCGGGATTCATCGGAAGCACCGTGGCGTCGAAGTGCGTCGACGCCGGGATCGATGTCGTGATTCTCGACAACCTGCTGACCGGCCGTGCCGAATTTGCGCACAGATTCCCGTTCTACTGCGGCGACATCGCGGACGAGAAACTGCTCGACAGGATATTCGCAGATCATCCCGATATCGTTGCCACAGTTCACTGTGCGGCCTTGATCGTGGTGGGAGATTCCGTGAGTAGCCCGGCGCGGTACTACGAGAACAACGTATCCAAGTCACTGACACTGGTATCGAGTGTCCTTCGGAACGGCTGTGAGCGCTTCTTGTTCAGTTCCTCTGCTGCGGTGTACGCGCCGAGCGACGGTGGGTGTGTCGACGAACATTGGCGGATCGCACCGCAGAGTCCCTACGCGCACAGCAAGGCTCAGTTCGAAACGATGCTTGACGACATCGTGGCGGCCACAGGATTATCGGCAATATCTCTACGCTACTTCAACCCTGTCGGGGCAGATCCGGAATTGCGAAGCGGACCAGCGTCGGCGCGCCCGACCCACGCACTCGGAAAGCTGTTCGAATCATATTCGACAGGAACGCCTTTCAGGGTTACGGGGACGGATTGGCCGACGCGCGACGGATCGGGAGTGCGTGACTACGTTCACGTCTGGGACCTTGCAGACGCTCATGTTCGAGCACTCGAAAGGTTCGACCGGGTCACCGCTGATTCATCACGCATGACTGTGGTCAACTTGGGCAGCGGGCGGGGGACGACGGTGTGGGAATTGGTACACACATTCGAGAACGTGCTCGGCGAAGACGTCGACGTGGTCGCTGCCGACCGACGCACCGGTGACACTGCCGGTGCCTATGCGTCGAACGATCGTGCGTTACGACTACTCGGGTGGGTTCCGACGTTCACCCTGGAACAGGGGATCGAGGACACTGCACGGTGGCTGGCCGTACGGGCGCACCGGCTGAATTCTGCGCCGCTGAGCGTCAGCTTGGTGGCTCGCCCTCGACGGTGATGTTGTTGCTTCGTAGCCAGAATGTGGCGTCCGGATCCCACCCGGCGAGCACGGTGGCCCCCGAGTTGGCCGACAACGGGATCGCGATGCCTGGCGTGGTCAGATAGGCCATCAAGGTCAAGTGGATGGCGTCGTAATCTGCGGCGACCGAAACCCAGTCCGGAATGAACCAGTCACGGTATTCACCGGTCGTGTCGTACCAAACGAAGCGACGTGAAGCGGGCACTGGCAGGGGATAGGTATCGACCAGATTCGCCCAGTCCTGCGGACCGGTGATCTCGTAGATGCGGGGCGCGCCGTAGATCCTTACCGGCTGCACCCGCGCCTCGTTCGAGGAGCTGTCTTCTTCGAGAAACACCCCGAGGGCCCCGATACCGTCGCGGGCCCTGGTTGTTTCGGTTGTGCCGTTGGCAAAAGGGGTAGACCACCATTCGCCTCCGATGTTACGGTCCGGATCTTCGATCTGGTATTCCAGAAACCGGCGTTCGGTATCGAGTGCCTCATCGCGCCACTGTTCGAGGCCGTCCTTCGTGGGGTAAATCCGCAGGGGTAGGCCCGACCAGCCGTAAATGGGGTTTCGCTTTTCAACCAGATTCTGGTTCAGGCGGTCGATCGGCTCGGTCCACCAGGCGGCGTGTGGCGAGTCGAGTAGTGCTCCGGCAATCGGTCGCAGCGCCGCTGCGACATCCGGCCGGACGAAGATCAGGTCTTCTTCGTCCGGCGGCTCCCAGTAGCGTGCGCAATCTACGGCATACGCAAGACAGTGCAGAATCTCGAGTTCGGACATCTCGGCGATTGCCCGGATATCAACAGCGCCGAGAACTTCGAGCGCATGTTCCGGCGATTGAGGCCAGTGTCCACCGGAGTTGCTTGCGCTGGCGCGGCACGCGTGCCCGACGTTCGCACAGAAGCGACGGCCACGTGGTGAACCGAGGACGAGTGCAACGGAATCCATGTGGGTAAAGCTAGCGGACAGGCTGACGGGGGACGTTCGAATAACCATTACTTGACATAATGTAGATTATCGGCAAATTGTCGACCTGGCGATATCGGCTCATGATCCGTTTCCTGCGTCGTCGATCCGTAGATGTATCTGTCGACCATTCGCGTGCTTCCGCCCTGAATCGCTGGACGCATTGTGTGAGCTGATCATCTTGGCGTGCCCGTCGTCGGACAACCAATCGTCGATCGCCGTCCGACCCCGGCCGGCCACCGAGCAACCCTGCCGCTCAGGTGTCCAGGCCGCGCGGCAGGCCGCCTGACGCGGGTTGATGTTGATGGATGAGTCTCGCCCACTCCCAGCCACCCCGCCCCAATTCGTCACTGTGACGTATTGGGGGCGACAGGCTGCGAGCGGGTGCAGTTCCATTGTCATCGCCACGGACTACTATCGCCGCATGTGTTTTATTTCGACCGGCCGCTTCGAATGATCAGTGGCCGCGATGAGTGACACACCTAAGGTCGTACACCGCTGGCTTGCAGTGCCAGACCAGTTCGACCGATTCACGCGATTCTTGCGCGACAACGGAATTCTGATGCCGACTCGGATAGGCATCGGCATATTGGTTTTCCTCCTGGGAGTCACGATTCTGCTGAAGCGACTGGGCACCCATTCGGTACAGACCATCGGATTTCCGTTGGACGTCGTCATCGCAGTGCTCGTGATGATCGGCGGAACAGCGCTGCCGTTCACTGCGACGACCCGGGAACGGTCGTACCTTTTTGTCATCGCGGGCGACCTCGCTGTTGCGGTGATCGTGCTGGCGGAGGCCAATCCGGATCAAAGGCTGCTGGGGTGCCTCGTCTTCGGACTCGTCGGCTCGTACATAGCGTTCTTTCACAATCTTCGAGCGCAGCTGTGGCACCTGCTGTTTTCCGGGGCGGTCATCGTTATCGCCAGCATTGGCGTGTTCACCGATGTACCTTCCGGCCTCTCAGACGTCCTGGGACGCATTGCCTTTGCCATCCCTGTCATCACCGTCATACCGGTGGTCACGCAGATTGCTCTGGCGCTCCTGAGCAACGACGCTCAAAGTTCCGAACTCGATCCGTTGACGGACCTGCTGAATCGGCGCGGACTCTCACGGCGGACTTCCGAACTCCTGCAAGCGAAATCCAGCCTCGACCAGTCCTTGCTGGTGGTGGTGATCGACATCGACAATTTCAAACACTTCAACGACACCTACGGTCACGACGTCGGCGACCGCGTCATCCTGCGCACGGCGTATCGACTCCACGACTGGGCCAGATCGGACGCAGCGATCGCTCGTATCGGCGGTGACGAGTTCGTCGTCGTTCAGATCATGCCGTTGCCGTACGTCGGCGACTTGCTCGCACGGATCGCCCACATCATGAACTCCCCTACGGGCGAACCACTCTCGACGACAAGCATCGGCATAGCCATACACAACGGCGGCTGGCCAGACGTGCAAGCAGCAGAAAGTGGCGTTCACGATCTACATCGCCTAGCCGATTCGGCGATGTACGAAAGCAAGAGGATGGGTGGAAATCACGTCCACTCCATCGTTCTCACCGATCAACAGCCACAACAGTCAGGCGGTCGGTCAGTCGTCTGATTCTTCGATCAGATGCATCGCGGCTTCCTCCGCCGACGCTGCGCCGCCGTCGATTCCGACGTCTCCGGCAATGAGTTCGCTTTCCTCGTCCTCGTATCGGCCCTCGTCTTCGGCAACGAGACGCCCGACGCGGCGATTTCCGACTTCGTCACCGTTCGGGAATTCTTCTTCCCGTTCGAATTCGTCGGCATCTGCCGGATCCTTCAGGGGATCTCCCAGTGACGCGTACGGATCAGGTTCTTCCTCGGCCAGGCGCTCGTCGAGGGTCTCCCCCGCCGATTCTTCACTGCCGGTCAACCCGTGAGCGTCCAGGCCCAATGGGCGTTCCGGTGGTGAGATTCCCTCGTCGAGAATGTCGTCCACGCCTCGATCGATCAGGGTGTCTTCGGGTTGAAGCTGGTCGTCGGGATCGAGACTGTAATCGCCATTGCCGGCCGCGCCGGTGTCATCCGTGTCGCTCATACGATCAACGATGCCACGGGCACACCGAGTTGGCCATGTGCCGCGCCTGCTCGATACATCACTCCGGAGACATTCAGCACGAACGCGGGGCCGGCACTCCGTCGAACCGGTCCTGCAGGTACTCGAACGCGGTGGGCAGGCCGAGGACCGCAGTGGTGAGGTGGTCCGGGCTGGGGAACAGCTGAGATTGAACCGTGGCTCCGGCGGCGCAGTACCGAGAAATCGTGTTGACCACCGAATCGATGGGGATAAGGACGTCGTCGGGGGTGTGCCATTCGAATACCGGGGCAGTCGGCACACCCGGATAGAGTTCGACGCTGTTGTCGTCCATAACCTTTCGTACTTCGGGGCTGGACAACAGGGAAGTCGACGTCGACACCTGGGAAGCGCTGCGTCCTGCGCCAACTCTCAGGATGTCGTTGGTGCACGCGTTGGTGAGTTCGGTCCGCATCGACCGACCGAGGTCGTTGAGTTGATTACTCAGCGGAAGAAGATCGGGGTACTCGCGTTCGAGGCCCATTGCTGCGGCGAACGCGAGGCCGAATGCCGGGTGCGGATCCTGTCCGAGGCCGTTGGCCATCTTGGACAGATTCATCGGAACGCCGCCCTCGGCTACACCGACGAGGTTGACCTCGGGTGCGTAGCTCGGGGCCAGTGCGGCCGCCCACGCGGTAGCCATGCCACCGCCGGAGTAACCGGCAATACCGACTGGGCTGGCGCCACTACGCAATTCGGGAATTTTCTGAACGGCGCGGATACCGTCGAGCGTGATCTGCCCGCCCAGGCGCGCGGCGCCGTAGGCGCTGTTGGGTCCGAGATGGTCAGGAAGGGCAATGGTCCATCCACGTTGAAGCGCGACGTTGAGGATGGGCGCTTCACGGATGACGATGTTGGGATCCGATGCGTAAAGCGCGCGAGATGGCGCACATCCCGTTCCGAGTGCGTTGACGATGTGCTGATAGGAGAGCAACGGGCCGTCTTGTGCTTGATTCGGCGGGACCAGGATCGTGCTGACCGCGGCGATCGGCTTGTTCTCGGAGTTCGTGGACCGATAACTGACCTGCCAGATCGCGACGCCGGGAAAGGTCATCAGGTCAGGGGCCCGGCGCACGGAGATCGGCGTGCCGGCGGTCCCCTCGGCCGCTGCTTGCGAATAGAACGGGTCCGGGTCCGGCGCCGGATATGCGGGATCTGCTTGTGCAGTCCACCCGGAGAGAAGTGCGGCAGTCAGTGCAGCAGCAGTCAGCATCGATCCGGTAAACACGCGTCTGGTTCGCAGTTTCAACGTTTTCCCCTCGTCCGGACCCACCCGGGGTCCATCACCCTGTGTGTTTCACTCATACCCATGTCGAACCTGGTTCAGACACCCCACTGAGCGATAACTTCCCGCAATCGTACAGCTATGGTTGCCGCCGGACCCGGTTCGATCATCTGGTTGTGTTCACAGTCGACTTCGGTGACTCGGATGTCGCCTTGTACAAACCTTCGCCATTCGGCCACGTCGTGTCCGTTCTCCGTAGATCTTCCGGCTACGAAGAACTCGATGGCCCCAAGATGGACAGGCGGTTGGTGCCGATTCGTCAATTCGACGGAGTGGGAGTAACCGCGACTGATCCGCGCTAGATGCTCCGCTTCGATTCCGATTCCGGCGCCCAGGGTCTGCTCCAGCAATTCCGCCGCTTCTTCGAAGGTTTCGACGGTCTCGGATCCCGCCGGCATCGCCAGCCCGGCCAGTAGTTCGGAGACCGAGAGTTCCGCGGGCTGATCGGAATCCGACGACGGATAGCTGTCGAGGATCGACAACGTCACGTCACGTCCGCTCCGAGTGAGACTGTGCGCCACGGCGTGTGCGATGACGCCGCCGAGCGACCAGCCGGCCAGATGGATCGGGCCGGTCGATGCCACGGCTGCAATGCGATTCGCGTAGTCGTCGGCGAGTTCGGTCAGCGAGTCGAAGCTGGGTCCGCCGCTCAGGGACGGTAGCTGAAGACCGTAGACGGGTTGATCCAGCTCGAGGTGCTTGACGAATTCTGCATAACCCCAGGACAATCCGATACCCGGATGGACGAAGAACAGTGGTGCTCGATCGGATCCGGCGCGCAGCGTGATCATCGGGGCGAGCAGATCCGAAGAATCGTCCGGCGAGTGTGCGTCCATTCCGTCGGCCGCACGGGCGACACCGGCCGGTGTCGGATCCAGGAAAAGCGACTGCAACGGCACTCGCATCCCGAGGCGCTTCTCGAGTTCGATGGTTATTCGAGTGGCGACGATCGACGTTCCTCCCAGTTCGAAGAAGTCGTCGTCGACACCGATGTGCTCGTGACCGAGCACTGCCTCGAAGATGTCGACGACCGTTCGTTCGGTGTCATTGGTCGGCGGCGCGTACGGGACTGTACGACGCTCGAAGCTCGGCGTCGGCAGTGCTTTACGGTCCAGCTTGCCGACCGGTGTCACCGGAATTCGGTCGACGACGACAATCGCGCCGGGAACCATGTGCGCAGGCAGGCGAGAAGACAGGTGGCGGCGAAGCTCCCAGTCGTCGACGGTCTGTCCTTCTACAGGCTGGATGTAGGAGGCGATCATCGTCTCCCCCGACGGTGCTTCGTGCCCAAGTGTTGCGGCGAAGTAGACGGATGGGTGTGCCATCAGGACTGAGTCGATTTCGCCCAGCTCGATGCGGAATCCGCGGACCTTGATCTGGAAGTCGCTGCGACCGAGGTATTCGAGTGTGCTGTCGGAGCGCCAGCGCACCAGGTCGCCTGTGCGGTACATCCGCTGGCCGGGTTCGCCGAACGGATCGGCGACAAATCGGTCGGCGGTGAGGTCGGGACGATTGTGGTACCCGCGGGCGAGTCCGGGGCCGGTCACGTACAGCTCCCCGATGACTCCCACTGGCACGGGCTTGAGGTGCCCGTCGAGGACCAGGCCGGCAAAGCCGATGGCCGGTCGGCCGATGTTGATGTCCTTGCCCGGCCGCATGGGTTCACTGACGCTGGCCTGGATGGTGGATTCGGTAGGTCCGTATCCGTTGAACATGCGGCGGTCTCGGCCCCAGATGTCCACGAGTTCGGGTGGGCAGGCTTCGCCACCGACTGCGAGCACGCGGAGTTCTGGCAGCGCGGAGCTTTCGATGGAGCTGAGCGCGGTCGGCGTGATGAACGCGTGTGAGACGTGTTCGTCGGCAAAGATTTCGGCCAGTTCGGATCCGCCGAAGACCGTGGGTGGGATGACGACCAGGCAGGCTCCGCTGCCGAACGCCATCATGAGTTCGAAGACCGAGGCGTCGAAGCTCGGTGATGCCAAGTGAGAGATACGCGAATAGGGCTGGACGTTGAATCTCTGATGTTCCTCGGCGTTGAGGTTGGACAAACCGAGGTGGGTGACGATGACGCCCTTCGGCTTCCCGGTTGAACCCGAGGTGTAGATCAGGTACGCGGGATGCCCGTGATGCAAGGGGATCGTGCGGTCGAGGTCGGTGATCGCGGCGGCGCTCTGGCCGTCGATCTCGTCGACGGTCTGCGCTTCATCGAGGACCATCCACTCGACCGTGTCGGGAAGTTGACTGCGGTGAGCGTCGTCGGTGATGCCGAGTACGGCCCGCGAATCGTCGAGCATGTGGTTGATGCGATCGTCTGGATAGTTCGGGTCGACCGGCAAGAATGCTGCTCCGGTTTTCGTAACCGCCCAGATGGCGACGATCTCCGCCGTGGACCGCGGCAGACCCAGCGCCACAAAATCTTCGGGTCCGACACCGCGCCGGCACAACGCTCGAGCCAGCTTCGTCGATTCCTCGTCGAGTTCGCGGTAGGTCATCGACCCCTCGCGACTCGAGAGAGCTGGAGCATCCGGGTTCGAGGCGACTGCCTCGGCGAGGATCTCCGGCCACACCTGCACGCGAGTCGCTGCTGCACCGGATGCCGGCACCAGGGCTGCTGTTTCGTCGGCGGCGAGGATGCCGATGTCGGCGATACGTGTTGCGGGTTCGCGTCCGACAGTGTCGAGGATCAGACGCAGGCGGTCGGCAAAGCGCCGAATGGTGGCGGGTTCGAAGAGATCGGTTGCGAAGTCGAAGGCAGCGGACATCCCGGCCGGGGCGCCGGACTCGTCGAACTTCTCGTCGACGATCAGTTCGAGATCTTCCTTCGCGTATTCGGTTTCCACGGTGAGGCCTTCGATATCGAGGCCGGGCAAGTGGAAATGCGCTGGTTCGTTGTTCTGAAGTTCGAGGGCGACCTGGAACAACGGTGAGTACGACGTGGATCTGGTCGGATTGATGACGTCGACGAGCCGTTCGAATGGCAGATCCGAGTTCTGGAATGCGGCCAGATCGATTTCCCGGATGTGTTCCACCAGTGCGGCAAACGTGATGTCGGGGTCGACGCCTGTGCGCAGGACCAGCGTGTTGACGAACATTCCGACGAGATGGTCGAGCGCTGCCTGACCGCGGCCGGCGATCGGTGTGCCGATGGTGACCTCTTCGGCGCCGGACAGTTTCGACATCAGCACGGCCAGTGCGCCGTGCAGAGCCATGAACATCGTGACACCGTTTGCCCTGGTGAGGTCCGCGAGGGCGCGGTGGGTGTTGGCGTCGATGTCGAAGGTGAATCGGTCACCGTGGAAGGTCTGTTGTACGGGCCGCGGGTGGTCGGTGGGCAGTGCGATGACGTCGTCGAGGCCGGCGAGTTGCTCACTCCAGTAGCGCAATTGGCGACTGATGACGGATTCCGGATCGTCTTCCGATCCGAGGACGCGGTGCTGCCACAACGTGAAGTCCGCGTACTGCACTTCGAGTGGCGCCCAAGTGGGTTCGGTTCCTGCCGTGCGCGCCAGGTAGGCCGTCATCACGTCGCGTGCGAGCGGCGCCATCGACGAACCGTCGGCGCAGATGTGATGGACCACGACAAACAGAATGTGAACGGGTTCATCGGTGTCGAGCCGGAAGAGCGCGACGCGCAGCGGCAGGTCCACCGACACGTCGAAGCCGGTCGTGGCGAGTCGTTGCATGCGCTCTGCCAGTTCGTGCTCCCCCAACGTCATTTCACGAACCGGCGGTACGGCCTCGTCGGCGGTGAGCACTTTCTGAATCGGATCGCCGCCGACGGCGGGGAACACCGTCCGCAGGGTTTCGTGCCGCTCGACGACGTCGGCGATCGCCTGTTGCATGGCGGTGACGTCGAGGTCACCGGTGAGGCGAACAGCTAGTGGGATGTTGTACGCGGCTGAGCGTGTGTCGAACTGGTTCAGGAACCACATGCGCTTCTGCGCCAACGAGAGCGGCACGTTACCGTCGCGCTCCATGGGAGTGAGCGGCACAGTGCCGACGGCAGTGACAGCGTCGGAAAGCCGTTCGGCGAGCTGAGCTGTCGTCGGTGCCTCGAAGAGCACGCGCACCCCGACGTCGATGTTCAGTGCGGAATTGAGCCGCGAGACCACGCGAGTGGCGATCAGCGAGTTGCCGCCGAGTTCGAAGAAGTTGTCGTCGACGCCTACCTGCTCGACGCCGAGTACATCGATGAAGGCGTCGGCGATCCGACGCTCGAGGCTGGTGCCGGGAGCCCGGAATTCCACGCCGGTTCCGGTGAACTCCGGGGTCGGCAACGCTTTTCGATCGAGCTTGCCGACCGCGGTGCGCGGTAGCTCGTCGACGATCATGATGCTGGCCGGAACCATGTGCGAGGGAACACGTCCGGCGAGGTGCGCGGTGATCTCTGCCCCGGTCAGCGTCGACCCTTCCTCGACGGTGAGGTAAGACGCGAGAACGGTTGCGCCGGCCGGTCCGTCGACGCCGAGTGTCACGCAGTTCGTGACACTTGCCATTGCAGTGATCTGGGCGTCCACCTCACCGAGTTCGATACGGAATCCGCGAATCTTGACCTGGAAGTCGCTGCGGCCTACGTACTCGATGGTGTGATCGCTTCGCCAGGAGGCGATGTCACCGGTGCGGTACATCCGGTCGCCTGGCTTGCCGAAGGGGTCGGCGACAAATCGCTCGCTGGTCAAGCCGGGACGCCGGTGGTATCCGCGAGCCAGGCCGATGCCGGCGATGTACAGCTCGCCGGGAGCTCCGACGGGCACCGGTTGCAGGCGCGAATCGAGGATCATCTCGTGCACACCGCGGATCGGGCCACCGATCGTGATGGGTGCACCCACTGTCATGGGTTCGCTGATGTCTGCCATGACGGTTGTCTCGGTGGGGCCGTAGGCGTTGACGAATTCCCGCCCGGGTGCCCACAGACCGACGAGGTGCGGTGGCAGAGCCTCTCCCCCGACGACGACGTGCCGGAATTCGTCCAGGCCGGCCGGATCGACGGTGGCGAGTGCCGCCGTGGTGACGAACGCGTGAGTGACGTGTTCGCGGCGGATCAGACTTGCCAGTTCGGCGCCGCCGTAGATGTCGGTCGGGACGATCACCATGGTTGCTCCGACACCGAATGCCTGCAGGTACTCGAAGATGGCTCCGTCGAAGCTGGGGGTGGCGAAGTGCAGGGTCCGAGAGTGGTGATCGGCGTGGAATCGACGTTGCTGATCGAGCGCGAAGCTGTCGAGTCCGGTGTGGGTGACGACAACTCCCTTGGGTCGGCCGGTGGATCCCGAGGTGTAGACCACGTAGGCGGCGTTGTCCATGACCACCGGTGCAAGCCGTTCGTCCTGGGCGATCGGCAGCGTGCAGCTTGTGGCGACGTCGTCGTCGAATGCTTCCTCTCCGAGCACCAACCAGGACACGATGGGTGGCAATGTGTCGATGGCGTCGACGACGGTCAACCCGAACAACACCTCGGAGTCGCTGAGCATGTGTTCGATTCGGTCGGCCGGATAGGTGGGGTCGACGGGGACGAACGCTGCGCCGGTCTTGGCCACTGCCCACACCGCGAGTACTGATTCGACGGACCTTTCGATGCCGATGGCCACCGACGTCTCGGGCCCGGCGCCGCGGCGGATCATGGCTCTGGCCAACTGGTTCGAGCGTCGGTCCAGTTCGATGTAGGTCATGGAACGGCTGCCGGCCGAGAGCGCGATGCGGTCGGGATATGTGGCGGAGACGTCGGCGAGTATTTCCGGGAGCGTACGAGCGGAGCGACCCGGGGATCCGAAGACCGGCGCAAGATCACGGCTCTCGAACTCCGTGAGAACCTGCAGGCGGGCCAGCGGCTGATCCGGTGCCGACGCCAGCTGCTCGAGGACGATGCCCACGCGCTCGGTGATCTTCGCGACTTCGCGGGCGGAGAAGTGCGTCGGCAAGTACTCCATCTTCAGGTTCAGCGTGTCACTTTCCGACGCGACAACGGCAATCGGATAGTGCGCCGAGTCGCGTCCGTCGATGCCGAGGACGTGCATTCCCGCGATGTCGGTTTCGGCGGTCAGGGCTGCCTCGTCGACGGGATACGACTCGAATACCGTCAGGGTGTCGAATGAACCGGCGGCTCCCACTGCTCCCGCGATGTCCGACAGTCCGATGTGGTGGTGGTCGAGTAGTGACGCTTGCTCGGATTGGACGCGAATGGCCAGTTCCGCGAGGGTTTCTCGGGCGTCGAGGCGGATTCGGACGGGCACTGTGTTGATGAACAGGCCGACAATCGATTCCACACCGGACACCTGTGGTGGGCGTCCGGAAACGGTTCCACCGAATACGACGTCGTCGCGGCCGAGGAGTTCGGCGAGCACGATTCCCCAGGCCACTTGGACCAGGGTTGCCATGGTCAATCCGCGGCTTCGCGCGAACGCCCGAAGGGTCTCGGCTCGTTCGGTCGGCAGCGAGTACGAGTGAATGTCACTGGCAACGGTTTCGGCGGCGGTGCTCGCTTGCGAGAGTTGGGTGGATGAGTCCACTCCTCGTAGCGCTTCCTGCCAGGCTCGCAGAGAAGAGTCGGGGTGCTGCTTCGAGATCCAGGTGAGGTAGTCGCGATACGACTGAACTCTGGGCAGAATCTCGGGGTCGCCGTCGGTTGCGTAGAGAGTGAGCAGGTCTCGAAGTAACAGAGGGGTTGACCAGCCGTCGAGCAGGATGTGGTGGTTCGTCACGACGAAGCGTGCTGTGTCCGGTCCGAATCGTACGAGCATGAACCGGATCAGGGGTGCTGTTTCCATGTCGAAACGCTGAGCGCGATCACGCTCGAGCAGCTGAGCGAACGCGACTTCACTGTCCTCGGTCCCGGACAGGTCGATCTCGGCCCAGCCGATCTCGACACCGGAACGGATTACCTGCAGCGCCCGCCCTCCCGGCGCGGAGACAAATCCCGCGCGCAAGCTCGGATGACGATCAACCAAGGCCTGCGCGGCGCGACGCAGGCGCGGTGCCTCCACTCGACCCCCGAGCTCGAGGGTCAGTTGCACCATGTATGGATCGATTTCCGTTTCGTCGAACTGGGCGTGGAAGAGCATGCCCGACTGCAGCGGTGACAGTGACCAGATATCGGTCAGGTCGGGGAACCTACGCTCGAGCTGTTCGATGCTCTGCTGATCCGCGGTGACGAGATCGAGATCGGTGGGCGTGAGCTCGCGCTCGGAGTGTTCGTCCACGTATTCACTCAACGAGCCGAGTGCTCGGGACCAGAGTTCCGCCAGTTCCGTGACTTCGTCCTCGCTGAGGATGCCGCGGGGGAAGGACCACGTAGCGCGCAGAATCGGACCGTGCGCGGTGTCGGTGGTGACGGCATTGATGTCGAGCACCGACGCGGCGGCAAGATCTCCGCTGTGCGCTTCGTCGAGCGTCACTTCCGAGATCGGCAGCCACGGCACCTCGCCGTGCTCGGGGTCCGAGCCGGCAAAACGTCCGAGGTAGTTGAACGAGATCTCAGGTGTGGGCAACTCCTGTAGTTCTTCGTTTCGGTCGAGGTACTTGAGCATCCCGAACCCGATGCCGTTGTCCGGCAGACCGAGCAGCGTTTCCTTGACGACTTTCACAGCGGAGGCCGCGGTTGATCCCCCGGACAGTGCATCGACGACATTGAGTCCGGTGAGATCGATCCGGACGGGGAACAAGGTGGTGAACCAACCGACTGTGCGCGAGAGGTCGGCGCCAGGCGCTGCGTTCTCCTCGCGCCCGTGTCCCTCGAGATTGACGAGCACTTCCCCGCTGCGCTGTCCGCGCGATCGACGCCAGGCGGTGACTGCAATCGCGAGAGCAGCAAGCAGCCCGTCGTTCACCGAGCCTCCGAAATGTCGTGGCACCGCCGAGATGATGTTCTCGGTCACCGAGGTCGGTACGTCGACGCTGACGCGGTCGACGGTGGCTCCGACGTCGACCGCGGGGTCTAGCCCGCGCGTTCCGAGCATTGGTTCGTCGGTCCGCATCCTCGACCACAGGTCGATCTCGTCGCGTCGATCTGCGGCGGTCTCGGCGAGCGCTGTCGCCCAGCGACGTATCGACGTTCCGCCGGGGGGAAGAATCGGTGTTTCGCCGTCGAACGCCGACGCATATGCCGTGACCAGGCCGGGGACCAGCATTCGCCAGGACACACCGTCGACCGCGAGGTGATGAAGTACCAGGAGCAACCGTCCCGCCTCAGGCCGGTTGCCGTTCGCGCTGACCGGATCCAACCAGACTGCGCTGATCATCTTGCCGTGCTCGGGATCGAGTCGGCTGGATGCGTCCTGCATCGCGGCTTCTGCCGCGCGTAGGAATTCTTCGCCGCCGGTGGACACGATGGGGGTTCGGTGCAAGATGTCGGAGGCTGCGACGGTGCCGGGTTCGCTGATCTCGAGTTGGTGAGTCACGGCCTCCAGACGTGCCCGCAGTACGTCGTGGCGGTCGAGGATCGTTTGTAGTGCGCGCTCCAGTGCGGGGCCGGACACATCCGCGGGCAGTGCGATCAGCGCGCTCTGGCTGTAACTGCGGATCGTGCTCAGGTCACCGCGACTGCGTTCGACGAGCCACTCCATGATCGGTGTGAGCGGTAGCGGGCCGGCTCCCCCGCCGGGTAGCTCGGTGAGAACCGGTGCGGTTTCCGATGATTCGATGAGGAGGACCTTGGTGAGGCCGGCCACGGTTTTCGCTTCGAAGACGTCCCGCGGAGTGAAGATGAGGCCTGCGGACTTCGCCCGTGAGACGAGTTGGATCGACATGATCGAATCGCCGCCGAGGCCGAAGAAGGAATCGTCCACTCCGATACCGCCCCGCCCCAGAACCTCTCCGAAGAGGTCCGCGAGGACCGCTTCGGTGGCGGTGGCTGGTGCCCGCGTCGCCTCGGTTGTTCCCGTCACGGTGAAGTCCGGAGCCGGGAGGCTGCGTCGGTCGAGCTTTCCGTTGACCGTCAGCGGAAGTGATTCGAGGACGACGATCGCGGTGGGCACCATGTACTCCGCGAGTTCGGCGGCGACGAAGTCGGTCACCGTCGCTGAATCGACGGTATTGCCTGTTTCGGCGACCACGTACCCGACGATCCGCGGTGACGCTCCCTCTGTGCGAACAAGTGCTACCGAGGCAGCGACGCCGGGGCAGCGGAGCATTGCGGCTTCGATCTCTCCGAGTTCGATGCGGAAACCACGCACCTTCACCTGGAAATCACTGCGGCCCACGTACTCCAACTGCCCCGCGTCGTTCCACCTCGCCAGGTCCCCGCTCCGATACATTCGATCCCCCGAACTACCGAATGGATCGGGAAGGAACCGCACCGAAGTCAATGCGGGTTTCCCGAGGTATCCCCGAGTCACCTGGTCACCGGCGACGTACATTTCGCCGACAACACCTGGTGGCACCAGGTTCAGTCGCCGATCGAGTACGTAGACGGACAATCCTGGTACTGCTCGCCCGATGATGCTCGCCGACGCGTGCTCGCTGTCGTTGCGGTCGAGCGCGATTCGACTGACGTGCACTGTCGTCTCGGTGATCCCGTACATGTTGACCAGCGTCGGCGCCGTGTCGGCCCGCCGGTCGTACCACTTGCGCAATTGCCCGAGATCGAGCGCTTCTCCACCGAAGACGACGTAGCGCAGTGCAAGGTCGGGACCGGTGCCGTTCGGTGAGTACGCACGGTCGGCTTCGGCGAGTTGGTAGAAGGCGGTGGGTGTTTGGTTCAGCACCGTCACTCGCTCACGGCGGAGCAGTTCGTGGAACATGTCCGGCGATCTGGTCGTGTAGTAGTCGACGACGACCAACCGGCCACCGTGCAGCAGTGGCCCCCACAGCTCCCAGACGGAGAAGTCGAATGCGTACGAGTGGAACATCGTCCACACGTCCGTGTTGTCGAACCCGAATGTCGGGGAGGTGTTGTCCATCAGAGTCAGGACGTTTCGGTGGCTGACCTGGACACCTTTGGGGCGCCCTGTGGATCCGGAGGTGTAGATGATGTACGCGATCGCGTCGGGCAGAAGTGGTGTCGTCCGGTCCGCGTCGGTGATGCGGTGTGGCGCGGAGTGATCGAGGCGTACCGCGATCTCCGGCGATCCGAGTTCGACGATGTCGATGCCGGATTCGATGATCTCCGAAGGTAGGTCGCTTCGGAAGTCTCCGGTCGTGACCAGGCATACCGGCCGCGCGTCGTCGAAGAGGAATCGCATGCGCTCGGCCGGGTAGGTGATGTCGACCGGCAGGTATGCCGCCCCGGTTTTGATGACGGCGACGAGGGCGAGCACGAGATCGGTGGTTCTGGGCATCGCAACGGCCACCACGGATTCCGGACCGATACCGCGGCCGATCAGGAGCCGCGCCAGGCGGTTCGCGCGCCCGTCCAGTTCGGCGTACGTCATGGCGCCGTCGCTGTCGTTGACCGCGGTCGACGACGGATGTGCTGCAACAGCTTCGAAGAATCGGTCCGCGATGTTGTCGGCCGGAGCCGGTTCGGCGTGAGTGTTCCACTCGGTCAGCATCTGTCGACGCTCGCCGGCGCCCACGACGTCGATGTCACCGGTAGGAGTCGACGGCTCTCGGGAGACCGCCTCGAGGAGGGTGAGCAGTCTGTGCGAGAACGACTCGATCAATCCATCGTCGAACAGGTCTGTGGCGTAGATGAATTCGGCGTCGATTCCATCCGTTCCGCCATCCGCGTCGTAACGCTCGGTGACCGAGAGTTGCAGATCGAACTTGGCGACGGGTAGGTCGAACTCGACTCCCGAGACCGACAGCCCTGGCAGTTCGAGTTGCGGTAGCGCGTTGTTACGGAACTCGATGAGGATCTGAAACAACGGAGTGTGCGACGTCGAGCGTTCCGGGGCGAGTGCGTCGACCAACCTTTCGAAGGGCAAGTCGGTGTGTTGGAACGCGCCGAGGTCGCCTTCGCGAACCTGGGCGAGTACGTCCTCGAACGACGCGTCGGGCGTGATCTGTGTTCGCAGCACAAGAGTGTTGACGAACATTCCGACCAGGTGATCGAGTTCGGCCTCGCCGCGTCCGGCGACAGGTGTACCGATGGCGATGTCCTCGGTACCCGCCAGGCGTGCCGCAAGTACCGCCAGTGCTGCGTGCATGACCATGAACATGGTGCTGCCGTGCTCGCGGGCCAGATCGGTCAGCGCCCGATGGGTCTGCGGCGATACCGCGAACCGGTGAACAGAGCCGACCATGGACGGCTTTGCCGGACGTGGGAACGACGTCGGCAGGGCGATCGGCTCGCCCAGTCCCGCGAGTCGGTCCTTCCAGTAATCGAGCTGACGGGTCAGAGCCGAGTCCGGATCTTCCTCGGAGCCGAGCACTTCGTGCTGCCACACAGCGAAGTCGCCGTACTGCACGGCCAGTTCCGACCAGCTCGGCGCACTGCCGGCGCTGCGGGCCGCATAGGCCGCTGCCACGTCCGCTGCCAGGGGGTTCATCGAGAACCCGTCGGCGACGATGTGGTGGACGACGATCACGAGTACGTGCCTGCGCTCGTCCCCGTCGACGCGCAGGACCGCGCAGCGGATCGGAACTTCGGCCGAGGCGTCGAAGCCTGCCGAGGCCAGCTCGAGGATTCGATCGGACACTCTGGCAGCAGTGACGATTTCCGGCTCCAGGATCGGCATGACCTCGTCGCTGGACATCACCTGCTGCACCGGCTGTCCGTCGATCGAGGGGAACTTCGTCCGCAAGCTCTCATGGCGACCCAATACGTCCGCTACCGCGGCCTGCAATGCGGCGAAGTCCAGATCGCCGTCGAGGCGCACTGCCAGGGGAACGTTGTAGGCCGGCGAGGTCACGTCGAACTGGTTGAGGAACCACATCCGCTTCTGTGCCAATGACACGGGCAGTGGATCCGGGCGAGATCGCCGAGTCAACGGTGGTCGGGGGTTCTCGCCGCGGCCGACACTCTCCGCCAGACGAGACAGCTGCCGAACTGTCGGAGACTCGAACAATCCTCGAACGCCGATGTCGGTGCCGAGAAGTGCGTTGACGCGGGCGATGACGCGGGTCGCGGTCAGTGAGTTTCCGCCGATGTCGAAGAAGTGAGTGTCGACACCGATCGGGGACACTCCGAGCACGTCCTCGAAAACGCCCACCACCAGCCGTTCGAGCTCGGTCGCCGGTGCAGCGAGTGTTTCGGGATCGGTGTCGAAGCGAGGCGCAGGAAGAGCAGCTCGATCGACCTTGCCGACGCCGGTCAGTGGTAGCTCGTCGAGCACGACGACGCTCGCGGGCACCATGTGTGCCGGCAGTAGCTCCCGTGCCGCCGCCCGGATGTCCTCGGCGCTCACCGGGCGTTCGTCGTCGCAGACGACATATGCCGCCAAGGCCTGCTCGTCGGAGGGTCCGCGCACCGCCAATGTGACCGCGTACTCCACACCGGGCAGCTGACCCAACGCCGTGTCGACCTCGCCTAGTTCGATACGGAACCCGCGGATCTTGACCTGGAAGTCGCTGCGTCCGAGGTACTCGATGGTGCGGTCACTGCGCCAGCGCACCACGTCTCCGGTGCGGTACATCCGCTCCCCCGGCTCGCCGTACGGGTTGGCGACAAATCGTTCGCTCGTCAGCGATGAACGCCCGTGATAGCCGCGCGCGAGTCCAACTCCGGCGACATACAGTTCGCCGGGAACTCCGACGGACACCGGTTGAAGTCTGCGATCGAGGACGACCTCGCTGAAGCCGCGGTTCGGCGGCCCGAGATAGACCTTCTCACCGGCTGGGATGGGGTCACTGAGGTTGCAGGAGATGGTGGTTTCGGTGGGTCCGTAGACGTTGACGAACGATCTTCCCGGCGCCCAGGTGCGCACCAGGTCCGCCGAGGGCGCCTCGCCACCGACCGTGATGGTGGTCAGTTCGTCGAGTCCCTCGGGATCCACCGACGTCAGCGCTGCGGGCGTGATGAACGCGTGCGTGACATGTCCCTCTCGGAGAACGTCGGCCAGTTCGGCCCCTCCGTAGACGGTGGTGGGAGCTACGACCAGTTCGCCGCCGACGGCGAAGGCGAGCAGATACTCGAGAACGGAGGCGTCGAAACTCGGCGAGGCGAAATGCAGTGCGCGTGAATTCTCCGTGAGACCGTAGCGATGACGCTGTTCGTCGGCGAAGTTCTCGAGACCGGTGTGCGTGACGACGACACCCTTGGGCCGGCCGGTCGAGCCCGAGGTGTAGATGAGGTAGGCAGTGTTCTCCAGCCGCGGGGTTCCCCGGCGCTCGTCTTCGCGTAGCGGTGACGTGGACACTCCGGAGAGCCGAGTGGCGTTCTCCGGGTCGTCGAGTTCGAGCCACTTCGTTGCGCCACCGCCGGCCGGTGCGTGTGCAGCCGTGGTCATTCCGAGCGATGATGCCGAGTCCTCGAGCATGAACGAGATCCGGTCACTCGGGTAGCGAGGATCGATCGGCACGAAGGCGGCGCCGGTCTTGGTGATCGCCCAGACCGCTGCGACGGATTCGAAGGACCGTTCCACACAGATCGCCACCCGTGAGTCCGGGCCCGCGCCTTCCGAGATGAGCACGCGCGCCCACTGATTCGACGCCTCGTCCAGCTCTCGATAGGTCATCTTTCTGTCACCACAGGACAGTGCGACCCGTTCGGGGAATCTGCTCGCGGTGTCCGAAAAGATGCGATCGAGTGTCCTTACCGAGCGGCCTTGCCGGCCGCGCGCGGGAACCAATTGCTGCACTTGCGAATCCGGCATCAAACGCAGTTTCGCCAGCGGAAGATCCGGTTGTGCGGTGATCAGTTCGAGGGTGCGGAGCAGCCGGTCCGCGATCGCGTCGATGTCGTGATCGCCCAGGACTCCCGGGAAATACTCGAATTTGAGCCGTAGTCGCCCGTCTGCCGCAGAGGCAACGATCGCGAGTGGATAGTGCGCGGCATCCTCGGCGTCGTGGACGTCGAGAACGTGCATTCCGGCGATGTCGGTGCCCGAGGAGAGTCCACCGCGGTCGACGGGATACGACTCGAACACAGTCAGCGTGTCGAACGATGCAGCGGCCCCCACTGCCGAAGTGATGTGCGAAAGCCCCACATGATGGTGATCGGACAACCGCGCCTGTTCCGCTTGGACACGAACGCACAGCGCTGCCAGTGACTCTCGCGGGTCGAGGCGAACTCGGACGGGGACAGTGTTGATGAACAAACCCACCATCGACTCGACGCCGGACACCTGGGGTGGTCGGCCGGAGACGGTTCCACCGAAGACGACGTCGTCGCGGCCGAGGAGTTCGGCGAGCACGATTCCCCAAGCCACCTGGATCAAGGAGGCTGTCGTCAGGCCACGGGAGCGGACGAATCCACGCAGAAGTTCCGTCTCACGTTCTCCGAGGGCTGTGGTGGTCGAGCGTGAGGTCGCGCCGTCCTCGTCGACGGCGTGAGTTCCGGTCAGCAGCGTCGGGTCGTCGAGTCCGCGGAGTGCTTCGCCCCAGGCTTCGATCGACACGCTGTCGTCGCGAGTGCTGATCCAGCTCAGATAGTCCCGGTAGGGGTGCACGCGTGGGATGGCACTGTGATCACTGTCGGTGGCGTAGAGCGTCAGTAGGTCACGGACCAGCAGCGGCATCGACCATCCGTCGAGGAGGATGTGGTGGTTGGTCAGGATCAACCGATACGCGTCGTCTCCGGTTCGCAGAAGCAGGAACCGCAGCAGGGGAGGCGTGGCCATGTCGAAGCCTCGCACCCGATCCGCATGGAGGAGCTCGCGTATCTCGGTTGCCTGTTCGGTGGGGGCCAACGGAGAGATGTCGATCTCGGTCCACGGCACGTCAACGTCGGCGCTGATCACCTGCACCGATCGCCCACCGGTGTCGGTCGTGAACGCAGCGCGCAGGTTCTCATGACGGTCGAGCAACGCCTGTGCGGCGCGGTGCAACCGGGACGCGTCGACGCCGTCGAGTTCGAGTGCGAGTTGGACGGTGTACGCGTCGACTGTGTGTTCGGCGTAGCGGGCGTGGAAGAGCAGTCCGGATTGCAGCGGTGAAAGGGACCAGACGTCGGTCAGTGTCGGGAACTCGCGCTCGAGGTGGTCGATGGACTCCTGGTCCAGTTCGATCAGGTCGATGTCCGACGGTGTGAGTCCCCCGCGTTCGCTGTGTTCGGCGTAGGTGGCCAGAGCGCGCAACGACTGCACCCAGAGTTCGGCGATGGCGCGAGCATCGCGCTCTGCCAGCACGCCGGTGGGATAGGCGATAGTGGCACCGATGTGCGGTGCACCCGAGATTTCGGTGGTGACGACATTGACGTCCAGGACCGAACCCACGGGCATCTCGGACCGAGCTGCCGCTTCCAGATCGACGTCGCGGGCCAGCGCCCAGTCCCCCAGCGACTCTCCTGCCTCGGTGCCGGAAAAACGACCGAGATAGTTGAACGAGATCTGCGGTTGACGGAGATCTTCCAGTTCCGCTCGGCCCACCTCGTCGAGATAACGCAGAACTCCGTACCCGATGCCACTGTCCGGAACTCCCAACAGTTCTTCCTTGACCCGCTTGAGAACCACCGCTGCCTCGGGGCCGCTGCTCATCACGTTCGCGATGTCGATGTCGGCGAGGTCGATTCGCATCGGGAAGACACTGGTGAACCAGCCGACGGTGTGCAGGACGTCCGCACCGGGCACCACGTGAGCCTCGCGTCCGTGACCTTCCATCGAGACGAGCACGTTGTCGGTTCGTATGCCCTGTGCCTGCCTCCACTGCGTCAGTGCCAGCGCGAGAGCAGCAACGAGACCGTCGTTGACGGATCCACCGAAGAGCGCGGGAAGCGTGGTCAGGACTGTGTCGGACAGTTCGACGGGCACGTCGGCGACAACTCGGCCGACCGAATCGAACGTGTCGAGCCGCGGGCCCAGCGGCCGGGTTCCGATCAGGGGGTCGTCACCTTCGAGGATCGAACGCCACCGGGGCAATTCGACTCTTCGATCGGGCGCGATGTCACGGAGCGCATGCGACCAACGACGAACCGACGTGCCCGAATACGACGGCTCCGGCTCCTCGCCGGCGTCGATCCGGTGGAAAGCGGACGCAAGTTCCGGTACGAGCACGCGCCAGGACACGCCGTCCACCGCGAGGTGGTGGATCACCAGGAGCAACCGGCCGGTGTTGCGTACGCCGGACAACCAGACGACCCGCACCATCTCGCCCCGGACGGGGTCGAGTTCTCGACGTGCATCACCCAGGGCGGCGACGATCGCCGCGTCGAACACGGCGGAGCCCGGCTCGGCCTCGACCTCGACTACCCGGCAGATGTCCTCGGCTGCAACAGATCCCGGATCGCCGACAACGAGCCCGCGCTCGCCGTCGAGTTCGAGGCGCGCGCGAAGGATGTCGTGACGATCGAGAACGACTTGAAGCGCTGCGGTCAACTGCTCCACACTGCGAAGCCCGTGCGGCGCATTGAGAAGGGTCGCTTGGGAGAACGAATCGAGCCCCTGGAGATCGGAGCCGAGCCGGTCGAGCCACCACTGTGCCACCGGCAACAACGGCACGTGGCCGACGCCGCCTCCGGGAAGTTCCTCGAGCACCTCGGGTTCGTCGTCCTTGGTCGATGCCAGCAAAACCGCAAGACCGGCGACCGATTTCACCTCGAAGACGTCACGCGGGGTGAACACGAGCCCGGCGTCGCGGGCACGGGCGACGAGCTGAATCGACATGATCGAATCGCCGCCCATCGAGAAGAACGAGTCGTCGACGCCCACCGATTCGACACCGAGGACATCGACGAACAAGGCGGCCAGCGTGCGCTCGGTATCGGACTCGGCAGCCCGCGAGCGTGCCTGGGTTGCTCGCAGGTCGGGAACCGGCAGGGCTCGGCGGTCGAGCTTTCCGTTGGCAGTCATCGGCAGTTCGTCGAGCACGACCACCGCCGCAGGAACCATGTACGGGGCCAGAGCCGAACCCGCGAACGCGATGACGGCCTCGGGATCCACAGTCTGAGCATCGTTGGCGGGCACGACGTATCCGACGATTCGCGCGGCGCCTCCGTCACGTTCGAGCGTGGTCACCACGGAATGCGCGACCCCGGGATAGCGAGCCAGAACTGCTTCGATCTCGCCGAGTTCGATGCGGAACCCACGAATCTTGACCTGGAAATCACCTCGGCCCTGGTACTCGAGTTCGCCGTTCTTGTTCCACCTGGCGAGGTCGCCGGTGCGGTACATCCGTGTGCCCGCACTGCCCGCGGGATTGGGCACGAAACGTTCGGCGGTGGTGCCGGCGCGGTTGCGGTAACCGCGGGCGAGTCCGTCGCCACTGACGTACAGCTCCCCCGTCACTCCGACCGGGACGCGGTGCAGGCGATTGTCGAGGACCCACGCAGTGATGCCTGTCGACGGGCGGCCGATCGTCACTCGATCGGCCGGGGCCATCGGCTCGGTGATGCTGGCGACGACCGTCGATTCGGTCGGTCCGTAGGCATTGATCATGATCCGGTGATCACTGACCCAGGCGGCGACGAGATCGGGCGGGCAGACGTCGCCACCGGTTCCGATGCAAACCAGCTCGTTCAGTTCGCTCGGATCGACCGTGGCCAGAGCGGCCGGGGTGATGAAGGCGTGCGTGACGTGCTGATCGGCGATCAGGCTCGTCAGTTCGGTTCCGCCGATGATGCTCGGTGGAGCGATGACCATCGTGGCCCCGGCACCAACGGCCATCAGGAGTTCGAGAATCGAGGCGTCGAAGCTCGGTGAGCTGAAATGCAGCGTGCGCGACGTCGATTCCACCCCGAATCGACTACGTTCCTGTTCGGCGAGTGCCGAAAGCCCACGGTGAGTGACCATGACACCTTTGGGGACGCCGGTGGAACCGGAGGTGTAGATGACATAGGCGGGATTGTCCAGAGACACCGTCCCCGACAGTTCCGAGGCCTCCAGCCGCTGATCTCCGAACTGTGCGAGGGTTGCCAGTGTCTCGGCCTGATCGAGCAGAACTGCGTCTGCCTCGTCGGGGACGACACCCACATGCTCGGCGGTGGTGAGGACGACGCCCGCTCCCGAGTCGTTGATCATGTGATGTACGCGGTCGACGGGGTACGCCGGGTCGACGGGTACGAATGCGGCGCCGGTCCGAGCAACCGCCCAGATCGCGACCACGGATTCCAGCGAGCGTGGCAATGCCAGGGCGACAACGGATTCCGGACCTGCCCCGCGTCCGATCAACAGTCGTGCAAGCCGATTGGCGCGGCGGTCCAGATCGGAGTACGTCAGATGTCGGTCGCCGAAAATCAGTGCAGTTCTCTGCGGTTCGTCGACGTACTTCCGCTTGAGCAACGTCGAGAAGTGAACCTGGCCGGGAAGTTCCGGTGCAGACACGACGCTCATCGTGTCGGTGTCGACCACGAGATCGATGTCGCCGACCGGAGTGTGCGGTGATTCGGTCACCGCACCGAGGATCCGAACAAGATATCGAGCGAAGCCTTCGACCGTCGACTCGTCGAACAGGGCGCTCGCGTAGGTGAACCCGGCCTCGATTCCCGCCGGCCGGCCGTCGTCGTCGAATGTCTCGGCAAGCGTGAGTTGCAGATCGAAATTCGAAACGGCGGATTCGAGTTCGAGGACCTCGACCTCGAGGTCCGTCAGACGAACTGCTGGTCGACTGGTGTTCTTGAACTCCAGCATCACCTGGAACAACGGGGAATGCGAAGTCGACCGCTCCGGAGCCAGTGCATCGACGACGCGCTCGAAGGGGACGTCTGCGTGAGCGAAGGCGTCGAGGTCGGTGCTGCGAACTCTGGCCAACAGATCGGTGAACGAGGCTGCGGGGTCGACGTCGGCGCGCAGCACCAACGTTCCGACGAACATACCGACCATCGGATCCAGGAGGGCATTTCCGCGTCCGGCGATCGGCGAGCCGATCGTGATGTCTTCCATGCCGGACAATCTGGCCACGAGCACCGCGTACGCGGCGTGTATCGCCATGAACATACTGCTTCGGTGTTCGATCGCGGTTTCGCTCAGACGACGATGGATGCCGGCATCGATGTCGAATCGAACGACGCCGCCCGAGAGATCCTGTACACGCGGCCGCGGGCGATCTGCGGGGAGCGCGAGAAGCTCGGGCACACTTGCCAGCTGACGTGTCCAGTACTCGAGCTGGCCGGCGAGGGTGCTCTCCGCTTCGTCGATCCGTCCGAGTGCCCTTTCCTGCCAGATCGCGAAGTCCGCGTACTGGACCGGGAGAGGAGACCAGTCGGGGACCTCACCTCGATGCCGTGCCGAGTACGCGCTCATCACGTCGAACGCCAACGGTGCCATCGAGAATCCGTCGGCGCAGATGTGATGGACGACCACAGCCAGGACGTGATCTTCTGCGTCGACCTCGATCAGTTCGGCCCTGATCGGTGGAGCCTGCGTCACGTCGAAGCCCCTCGCGGTGACGCGTTCGATCTCCCCGAGTACCGCTTCGGTGCTCGCGCCGACAATCGGTAGCGACCCCAACGCTTCAACGGGTTCCACGATCACCTGCGCCGGCACTCCCTCGATCATGGGAAACAGCGTGCGCAGCGATTCGTGGCGATCGAGCACATCGATGATCGCGCCTTCCAAGGCCGCAACGTCCAACCGGCCTCTCAGCCTGATCGCTATGGCCACGTTGTACGCCGCGGAGGTGACGTCGAATTGATTGACGAACCACATGCGCTTCTGCGCCAGCGACAGCGGAATCGACTGTGGCCGCGGCAACGCCTCGAGCGGAAGAACGGTTGCTCCCCCTCGCGCCGTTGCGCACTCGACCGCCAACTGCGCAACGGTCGGCGCGTCGAACAACTCTCTGATCGACAGGTTCAACGACAGTGAATCGTTCACGCGCGCCACGGCGCGGGCAGCGACGAGACTGTTTCCGCCGATCTCGAAGAAGTTGTCGTGAACACCGACGGCCCCGGATTCCAGCAGCTCCTCGAAGATCGCCGCCAACTGTGCTTCGAGCGGTGTTCTCGGCGCCAGATACGTCTGCGAACTGTCGAAGCTGGGAGCGGGCAGAGCTTTCCGATCGAGCTTGCCGGTCGAGCCGAGCGGAAACACGTCGAGGGCGATGACCACTGCGGGAACCATGTAGGCGGGAAGGAGACCTCTCAACTCGGCGTGCATGCCGTCCGTGTCGATCGAGGTGCCTGTCTCGGCGATGACGTAGCCGACCAAGCTGTCACCGACCACGTCGTCGTGATGGACGAGAGCAGCAGCTTGCGTGACACCGGGCAGCCTGAGCAACGCTGCTTCGACCTCGGCGAGCTCGATGCGCTGGCCGCGGATCTTGACCTGGAAATCGCGTCGACCGACGTAGTCGAGCAGCCCGTCGGCGCGCCACCGGACGACATCACCGGTTCGGTACATCCGGGTGCCAGCCGGGCCGTACGGATCGGCCACGAATCTGTCGGCGGTGAGATCGCTGCGCCCGAGGTATCCACGCGCCAGTTGCACTCCCGCCAGGTACAGCTCGCCGTGAACGCCGACCGGAACGGGATGCAGCCGCCCGTCGAGGACATAGAGCTGGGTGTTCCACACAGGAGCACCGATGGGAACGGTGACGGTCATGTCTGGGGTGAATTCGGCGGCGCTCACGTCGACGGCAGCCTCCGTGGGTCCGTACAGGTTGAACAATCCTGCAGAACTCAGACGGGTGAACGCCTCCGCGGTGGTGGGAGCGAGAGCTTCACCGCTGCAGAACACCTGACGCAGGCTTGCGCACTGCCCGGCAGTCGCGACCGCGACGAATTCCGCGAGCATCGACGGAACGAAGTGCGCCGTCGTGACGCCTTTTTCGGCCATCAACGCCGACAGGTACCCGGGATCACGGTGCCCCTCCGGTTCCGCGATCACCAACTGCGCACCAGTCTGCAGGGGCCAGAACAGTTCCCACACCGAGACGTCGAATGTCACCGGAGTCTTGTGCAGCACCACGTCCGACGCGTGAAGTGGGTACGCGTCTTGCATCCACAGAAGGCGATTGACGATCGAACGGTGTGATACTGCAACGCCTTTCGGCCGACCGGTCGATCCGGACGTGAAGATCACGTATGCACCATTGTCCGGGAGGAGGGGTCGGATCCGATCAGCGTCGGTGATCGGCACCGTCGTGGACACGGGACGATCGAGATCGACGTCGACGATCGGGACTCGCGCGGGAAGTGCGCCGTGGTCCTGGGGCCGGCTCAGCACACAGATCGGTGCGGCGATGTCGAAGACGTACGCGATACGTTCGGCCGGATGGTCGGGGTCCACCGGGACATACGCCGCACCGGCACGGATCACGGCGTGGACCGCGACGAGTAGTTCGGGTGACCGGCGAATCGACACCGCGACGCGCATGTCCGGGCCGACACCGTGGGCGATGAGGGTTCTGGCAAGTTCACTGACCCTCGCGTCGAACTCCGCATACGTCAGTGTCCGCTCGCCGTAGATGAGCGCGGCCCCCTCGGGCGTCCGGGCTGCCTGCTCCGCCACCAGGTCGGAGAGGGTGGTGATCGGTACGGCGTGTTCGGTGGCATTCCAGCGCTCGAGGACCAGTTCCGCCTCGCCCACAGCTGTGAGATCGACGTCGCCGACGATTGATTCGGGGTCGGCCGCTACCGCGTCGAGGAGCATCGTGAAGCGATCAGCGAGGCCCGACATGGTGTCCGAGTCGAAAAGTTGGCTGGCATAGTTCAACTGGCCGTCGAGATGGTCGCCGCGGTCGGTGAGAATGACCTGAAGATCGAACTTCGCTGCACCCGTGGACAGTTCGTCAACAGTGACGTCGAGCTCGGGCAAGGTGACCTCGGCGGGAGCAGCGCCTTGCATCACCAACATGACCTGGAACAGCGGTGCCTGGCGCTCTGCGAGGGATTCGACGAGTACGTCGTACGGCACTTCGGTGTGCTGCAAGGCCGCCACGTCGACGTCCCGGACGCGGGTGAGAACTTCACCGAAGGTGAGTCCCCCGTCGAGAACCGTCCTCAGCACCACCGTGTTGACGAACATTCCGACGACGTCGTCGAGGGCGCGCTCGCTACGCCCGGCCACCGGGGTGCCGATCGTGATGTCGTTCGCTCCACATTCTCGACTGAGCAGGACGGCCAGCGCTGCGTGGATCACCATGAACACGCTGACGTCGCATCGCGCCGCGATCTCGCCGACCCGGCGGTACGTCGCGGAGTCGATCCGGAAATCGAGATCGCCACCGCGCAGCGAGACACCTGCAGGCCGCGGGTGATCCATCGGCAGTTCCGCGAGCTCACCGCGTTCGGCGAGCGTGTGCGACCAGAACCGCAACTGCTCGGCGAGAATCGAATCCGGGTCGGACGCTTCGCCGAGCGCTCCTCGTTGCCATTCGCTGAAATCGCCGTACTGCACTTCGAGCGGCAACCACGCCGGTACACGCCCGCTCGCCCTCGACGCGTAAGCGACCATCACGTCACGAGCCAGCGGCGCCATCGACAGGCCGTCCGCTGCAATGTGGTGAACGACGAGGACCAGCGTGTGCTCGCGTTCGTTCACCTCGAGCAGAGTGGCGCGGATCGGCACCGATTCGCTGACGTCGAATCCCGTTCGTGCCAGTTCGCTCGCCCGCGCTGCGGCCGCTGCGGCAGGCACCGTTTCCACCTCGAGATGATCGAACATCTCGTCCACACCGAGAACGTGCTGGACCGGACCACGGGCGCTCTCGGGGAAAACGGTCCGCAAGACCTCGTGCCGAACGATCACGTCCCGCAGTGCGGTGAACAGTGCGTCGACGTCGAGATCGCCGGTCATCGAAACCGCGATCGGAATGTTGTACGCCGGCGAACTCGGATCGAGTTGATTGGTCAGCCACATACGTTGCTGAGCCAGAGATACCGGTATCCGGTCAGGGCGATCGATACGCGTCAGTGCTGGGGCGCGCGTGTTCCGCGAGTCCGCGAGGTCTGCGCGAGCAGCCAGAGCGGAGACGGTCGGCGCCTCGAAGAGGTCGAGAACGCTCAGCGTCGTCCCGAGTGCTCCGTTGACCCTCGACACGACTCGGGTCGCGATCAGCGAGTCACCGCCGAGGTCGAAGAAACTGTCGTCTGCTCCCGCCCTGGTGATGCCGAGCAGATCGCAGAACACCGCAGAAATTCGCTTCTCGGTCGAGGTCTCGGGGGCACGGTATTCGGCCGTGCCGCCAGCCGAATCGATGTCCGGTAATGCTTTCCTGTCGATCTTTCCGGCGGGAGTCAGTGGAATGGAATCGAGTACGACGATCCGCGACGGAACCATGTGCGCCGCCAACGAGGATCCGGCGTGGGCGATCAATTCGGAGTTGTCGATGTGCGTGCCCTCAGCCGCCGTGACGTACGCCGCCAACAGTGTTTCCCCACTCGGGCCCGAAACTCCGGCGGTGACAGCCTGCGCGACGCTCGGATGGCGGCGCAGTACGTCGTCGATCTCGCCGAGTTCGACGCGGAAACCGCGGATCTTGATCTGGAAGTCGCTCCGTCCGAGGTACTCCAGCTCACCCGCGCCGTTCCACCGCGCGAGGTCACCCGTGCGGTACATGCGCTCTCCCGCAACGCCGTTGGGGTCGGCGACGAATCGTTCGGCCGTGATCGTGGCTCGCGCGTGGTATCCACGCGCCAAACCGATACCGCTCACATAGAGTTCGCCGGCGACACCGATCGGCACCGGTTGAAGCCGCGAATCCAGGAGGACGGCCGCGGCGCCGCGCATCGGCTTTCCGATCGTGACGGGAACATCGCTGCTCAGCGGTCCGGTCAGGGTGGCGACGACGGTGGTTTCGGTCGGTCCGTACGCGTTGAACATCGAGCGTCCGTGTGACCACTGATCTACCAGCGCGGGCGAGCAGGCGTCGCCGCCGGTCACGACCACTCGTAGATCCGGTAGGCCGGCGGGATCAACAGTTGCCAGCGCGGCCGGGGTGACGAAAGCGTGTGTCACCCGGCCGACGCGCATCACCTGGGCCAGTTCGTCGCCGCCGTACACGGTGGGCGGCGCTATCACCATCGTCGCCGCGCCGCCGAAGGCAAGGAGAAGTTCGAGTACCGAAGCGTCGAAGCTCGGCGACGAGAAATGCAGGGTGCGGTCGCCTGGTTCGACTCCGAACCTGATTCGTTCTTCGTCGGCGAAGCTGCTCAGCCCGCGGTGACTGACCACGACGCCTTTGGGGACGCCGGTAGATCCCGAGGTGTAGATCAGGTAAGCCGGGTCGTCGTAGCGAACGCGTGAGCGACGTTCGCCATCGTCGAGCGGTGCGTCCGAGCGGTACGCGTTCGGTTCGTCGGTGCTGAATTCGTCCAGAAGCAGCCAGTCCACCGAATCGGCGAGCCCGGCATGGTGCTCCCCCACGCTGATTCCGACAACAGCTCCCGAATCGGTGAGCATGTGCCGAATACGATCCTCGGGGTAGTGCGGATCGATCGGAAGGAAGGCGCCGCCGGTCTTGGCCACTGCCCACGTCGCGGTCACCGATTCGATCGACCTCGACAGTGCAAGGGCGACGTAGGTGCCTGGGCCGACTCCCCTGTTGATCAGTTCGCGGGCGAGTGTGTTCGACTCGGCGTCGAGTTCCCGGTAGCTCACCTCACGATCACCGAAAACGAGCGCCGGGGCATCGGGGTTCACAGCCGCGGCCCGGCGGAGGATATCGGGCAGGGTCAACGGCGCGGACGCGGTCGCTCCCCGTGCCGGCATAAGGAACTCACGCTCGAACTCGTCGAGAAGATCGAGATCTCCGACCGACGTTCGCGGGGCTGCCGCTGCGCCCGCAAGGATCCGCACCAGTCGCGAGAGGAAGGCTTGGACCGTGGATTCGGCGTAGTGCTGCGTGGAGTACGCCACCTCGAGGGCGCCGGTATCCGCGTGGACGTCGATCGCCACATCGAGGCCGGCAATCGTGGTCTCCTGCGAGCCGTCGTTGAGATGGACGTGCAACTCGGGCAGCTCGGGGATACCTGCCGCCGATCGAACCAACAACGTGTCGCGTTCTCGAGCAAGAAAACTCACGAACTCGTCGAACGGCGCCGCCGGATCGACCTCGCAGCGCAGCGGCGAAGTCCCCCACTCGGTCCTCGTTCCGATCAACACGTCACGGCGCTCGGTCGATCTCGACAACAATGCCGCAAATGCCGCGTGGACAACGGCAAAGAGTGAGACATCTTCCGTACGTGCAAGTTCGGCGACCGCGGGATCGAGCGGGAAGCTGAGCCGATTCGTAGTGGTCGGCTCCGATTCTGCGTCGATTCGCTCGAGCCCCAGCGCCGAACCCTCGTCGGAGTCCCCCAGATATCCAGCCCAGAACCTTTCGGTTTCCCTCCGCTGCGCACTGCGTGCCCCGGCCTCGGCGCTTGCCGGATGAATCCGGTTCATCGGCGTACCGGCCGGTGCTGCTGTCAGTTCTGCGACCAACTCGGTGAACGCCCGGTGGTGTTCAACCAGTTCGTCGTGACCGTAGCGATTGGGGTTGCCACGAAAGTCGATCAACGTCTGAGCTGGGTCGCCACTCTGGTACACGTTGACCAGGAGATCCTCGACGGGCCCCGACGTGACGATGTGAAACTCGCCGGTCAGTGATCCCAGTGTTATCTCCTGCCGGAATAGCATCACATTCATCATCGGACCGGACAGTCGTGCATCGCCGACCGCCAAGCCCGCATCGCGCCTGATGTCTTCGAGACTGCATCGCTGATGACGAAGCGCGCCGAGGAGTTCGAGTTGGACCCGCCCGACCAGATCGTCCACGCTTTCGTCGGGGTCGACGTGGATGTGAAGGGGCGCGACGTTGACCAGCATTCCGCCGGAGCGTTGCAGCGGTGCCGTGGTCCTCGCCGAGACCGGCAGATTTATCAGAACGTCGTCGTAGCCGGTGTTGCGAGACAAATAGCACGCCAGTGCAGAAATCAGCACCGCCGCCGCAGTGGCACCGGAACGCGAATTCCACTCGTCCAAGGCAGCAAGGCTGTTCGCCGACATCGCGGCACTGACGAGTTCGCTACGCGCAGTCGGAGGTCCCTCACGCGTTGCCAACGTAGAACCGTGCTCGACGCCGGACACTCGCTGGGCCCAGTATTCGCGGTCGGCCTCGAACCGACTCGATTCGCGGTACTTCTGATCGAGTTCGGACAGCGTCGTGACGTCGAGCGCCTTGTTTACCGCAGGCTCCCGGCCCTCGACTGCTGCGGTGTAGATCGCGGCAATGCGATTCACTATCGTCATTCCGCTGTATCCGTCGAGAGCAACGTGGTGAATCCTGGTGTACCACAAGTAGTCTCGATCGCCAGTTTGGAGAATTGTCATCTCGACGAGACGATCACGCGTCAAGTCGAGCGTCGTCGCGTAATCGTTGTCCATCCACTCCGACGCAGCCTGCCGAGGGTTCTCACGCTCGCGGAAGTCGAAGTAGTCGATACCCGGATCGATCGTGAAGTCCACGATCTGGCACGGCTCACCATCGGGGTACATCAACCGCAGAAATGGCGACTCGAACTCGTGGGCGGCCTCCACTGCAGCGCGGCTGAGCAGTTGCATGTCCAGGTCGCCGTGGAACTCGATGTACTGCGCAATGAAATACGGCACCGTCGGGTGAAGTTGCTGCGCAAACCACATACTGCGCTGCACCGCTGACAGGGGAAACGCCCCTGCCGGCAGGCTTCGCGATCCGGTCAGCGGATCGATCCTCTTGCCGGTATCCATCACGACCACCCCCACACAGCGTTGTGACGATCAGCGCCGGGAACTGTGGCTCGGGGATTGAAGAGAAACATCGCACCGCCTCGATATCGAGTGGAAACCATGTGGCGATCCTGCGAGAGCGCAGCCGAAGGTCATCGACCTCGACGAAGGGTCGCTTCGAAGTCCGAACCTCCCCGAAGGTCCGAACTCAGGATCAGAATTTGTCGTCGTCAGGCGTCAGGCGCACCGCAGTGCTGCGGTGCTCAACGCAAGGCTAGAAACCGGTTGCCCACACCTGCTTCACCGGAAACGTTCGGCTTCACGGGCAAGTTCGGTCAACCGTTCACACAACTGTGCGAGTTCCGAACTTTCGGCTCCCTCGGCAACAGCAGTCGCCACATCTTCGGCGGCGCAGCGAACCTCGAACATCCGATCCACCAGTTCGACGGCCTCGACGGCGGTCAAGATGACGGCGTCAGCCGGGATCGTCGTGCCCTTGACGGCATTGCGCTGCTCGTACGCGCGCTGGCGACAAGACTGGCTGCAGTACCGGCGACGACGACCCACTCCCGTCACCGCGACCTCGCGGCCGCACCACACACACGGGTTTCCGGAACGCGCAGTCTGCGGTGATCCGACGCGTGTGCTCTCAGCCATGAGTCGACACTGTACTCGAGATTCGGACGCCTTCGATGAACGCGCGCGGTACCCGGTAAGATGGAGAGGTTGCGTCTTCTCGCCACACGGGAACCAATCGGGTGCTCGTGGCGTTGTAGATGAGTGTGAGCGTCTACTCCCCAAGTCAGGGCGCCCACCAGCGGTGACGAACGAAGAGAGGACACCACCATGGCAGATCGCGTACTTCGAGGTAGCCGTCTCGGAGCTGTGAGCTACGAGACCGACCGTGACCATGACCTCGCGCCCCGTCGTATGGCCAAGTACAAGTGCGAGAACGGCGAGATCTTCGACATCCCGTTCGCGGACGAAGCCGAGATCCCCGGCACCTGGTTGTGCCGCAACGGCCTCGAAGGCGCCCTCATGGAGGGAACTGCCCCCGAAGCCAAGAAGGTCAAGCCTCCCCGCACCCACTGGGACATGCTGCTCGAGCGTCGCTCGGTCGAGGAACTCGAAGAGCTCCTCAAAGAGCGTCTCGATTTGCTGAAGGCCAAGCGTCGCGGCGCATGAACTAGCACTTCGATCAAGACCGTCCGGTTCTACACCGGGCGGTCTTTCTCGTTCTACGGGGAGTGATCGTTCACAAGTCGACGTCATACTTCGGCCCTTCTTCGACGTGGCAACTTCAGGATGCTTCGCGGTCCTCAAAGGCACTTCAGGACAACGTCATTCAGCATCCAGGCGCACTCGCGAGCCGACAGTGCGCGGATTCGCGATTCGCGCTGGAGAACCATCGGCACTGCTTCGTGCACCAGTGTGAGCTGTATCCCCCACCCCGCGACACACCAAACTTCGGTACCCCACTCACGCCGATCGTGAACTGGTAGCCCAGTCACTCGGCCGGGTTGCTTGCCAAGTGACGTTGGCAAACAACCCGGCCGACTGGGGTGTGGGTAAATGACTTACGGTGCTGAACGGTACTTCCGCTACTTCGCGGTCACTGAGCGATGCTCTGTGCCGCGGTTCCTTGGCGGAGGCGGGTGATTTCGTTGCGTGATTCGACGACCTGGGAGCTGTCGTCGCCCTTGCTGACAGCAAGGTCGCTGCACAGATCCAGCGCGGCACGAACGATATGTCGTCGTTGGCGACGTTCGGTGCGAGTGGGTGCGGCTTTCGCGTAAGTGCGTTGTTGTCGCCATCCGCCGGCGGCTGTCACCTCGGCGTCGGTCAGGACGCCGGACTCGATTTCCGGGGCGAGAATGTCACGGACGAAGTGGGACTCACGTGGGTGCGCCCAGACGAACGCGATCCACAAGGCAGTGAAAGCGAAGACGATGTCGCCGATCATGATGACGAACACGAGCGAACTGCTGCCGCCGGCGATCGCGAGCATCGAATCCCACACGCCGTGGATCAGGATGGGTGCCACGATCAACGCCAATCCGCGTCCGATCCGCCGGGGCTGGGCCGGGGTGCCGATCAGATAGATCACGCCGGCGCAGAAAAGGGCTGTAAAGAGGGGATGAGAGACGATGTCGGAGTAGGTGCGGGTGGCGATGGAACCGATCAGTCCGTCGGTTTGGTGGGCGCCGAAGCCCTGCGTCGCGCCGGCAATCGAGTACAGAAAGTCTTCGCTGGTCTGAAATCCCAAGCCGATGAAAGCGCCGAGGAGCAGGCCGTCGGTTGCGGTGCGCACCAGTCGCGGTGCAAGCGCGAGGAGGACGACGATGCCGATGCCTTTGGCGGTTTCCTCCACGAACGGTGCAGAGAGGCCCGCATGCCAGTCCTGAGCCCATACCTGCCCGAAAATCTTCGTGTAGAGCGAGCCGACTGCTCCGTTCGCGGGTACTGCGATAGTGAACGTTGCTGCGGTGGCGCCCCAGATGAAGCCGGTTACCACTAGTCCTACGGGTTGGCGTTCGTAGCGGTCGATGTGCCGGAACCACCATGTCCAGACCGCGGCGCTGATGATGCCGACGATGCCGGCAACGAGGAGTGCGCGCCCGAAGTATCCGGCGAAGGGGGCGAACATCTGCCAGCCTTTGACGAGGCCGAATCCGCACATCCACAGGTATATCCAGAACACGACGTTGCGTGGTTGGAAGAAGTGAAATTTCTCGCCCCAGGCCGTCGTATCGAATGCGCGGGAGCGGGTTTCGAGGAGATCGCTGCTCACTTGGTGTCTCCCTCATGTGTGCCGATGGAGGCGATCATGTCGGTGATTTCTCGACTGCGGGCGGCGATCTGATCGGGTGGGCCGACTACCTGTACCCGAATTCCCTCGCCGTCGGCGACGAATGTGGTCACCGATCCGGCGGACCGCGGAGTGTCAAAGCTGACCTGGACGCCGCTCAGACCCCCGTCGGTGCTGATCGGCTGGCGTGTACCGGAGACCGCAAGCACGGAACTGCCGTTCGTCGCAAGACTCACGGCATCTGTTTGGGAGAGGAGCTCGTCGGCAGTTCCACTGAATGTGTCGGCGTCGACGCTCACGGTGACGGTGCCGCCGGTCAACGTCACACGTGGGAGCGAATCGGACGCGCCATGTTGGTCGGTTCGGAAACCACTCTCGACATTCCAGCCCGCAGGTGCGGCGAAGGAGACAGTTTCGGTCACGGCCATTCGGTCTCCGGCGCCGGTTGGATCTTCGGAGGAGACAGCGGAATCGATGGCGGGCACGATCACGGTCCAGAGCATCCACACCCCCAAGATCGCGAGGGCGTGTGGGAAGACGCGTGTGTCGAGTCCGAGGAAGCGGTGATCCGCTGGTGGACGTCGTCCGTGTATGGGCTCGTGCTTGTGTGCAGTACTCGAAATAACGCTCAATTTCCCTCGTTTCCATTGCACGGCAGGTGCACTGACTATCGCAGAAACGGACAAATTCCGTGCATCAGCCGGCACCTGCCGGTCATCGAGACGATCGTGCACCAAGTTCCCGTCGGCGCGAGATCACCGAGAGCTCCTAGTCGACGGTGAACCGTCGCATCGCCAGATGTCCGAACACGCCGACCAGAATCAACGTGACGCCTGCGGTCACGGAAACGGAGTCGGTCACCAACCCCGCGATGCCGGTCACGGCTACGAACACCGGCAAAAAGTCGAACAGCCTGAAAATCGACTGCGGTGGTTCGGTTTCGAGGCCCTGAGCCTGAGCGGCCTTGTTCGGCGCATACTCGGGGTACCACTCGGTGAAGGAGATCGCGAAGAAGGTTCCGAGCAACTGCAGAATCCATCCGGTCCAGAAGTTGTCTCCGTCGTGCAGCAGTGCGTCTCCGAACAGGCCCACTGCGGCCGACCATGTGAAGGCGAGCGCCCACACTGCGGTGATGACGTAGTTGATGCGCAGAAACAGTGGCGTCGTCCAATACTCTTCAGGCGTCGACTCTTTCGCGTACTGCAAAGTGAAAGGATTGCGGAGCAGGATCGATCCGAAGGCAAAGACCACCAGCGCGATGTTGGTCAGTTCGCCTCCCCAGAGTTCGAACCACCGAATCGTGTTCGCCGACGCGAGGAGGCCGATGGCCGCCAGAACGCCGAAGAACACGACGTCGAAGACCTCCAACAGCTTCACCGTGCCGCCGCGCCGGTGACTGGCCGCCAAGATCAGCAGTGACAACCCGAGCGCGGCGGCCGCGGATTCCTCGAACCTTCCCGGCCCGGAGAGCAAGGACAGCAGGATCCACGGTGACAGCCCCGCGAGCGGTGACTGCAGCACCGCGTCGACGACACTGGTCTTGCGAACTGCAGTCTGGGGCCCGGCCTTCTCAGGCTGGGTCTTGTCTGGCTCGGTCACAGGAGGCCGCCTTTACGCAGGAACGGGTGGCACAGCGAGTACCCGCGTAGGCGCCCCTCGGAACATCGGCAGCCCGATATCCGTTGCTCGGGTCAGATTGCCGCAGTCTCCTCAGGTGATTGCTCGGCCCGATCTCGGCGCCGGGCTACCAGCGCCATGGAAATCGCACCGACCGCGATGATGCTGAGCACGATCTCCGGCGCCGGACCTACTCGGGTAGCGAGGGTGGAGCTGGTCGAGAGCGGCACCTTGGCCACAAGTGCCGCCGGCACGAACAGGTCGGTCTGCGAAGTCACTGCCCCGTCGGGAGCGATGATGGCGCTGACACCACTGGTTGCGGCCACAACGACGGCACGGCCGTGCTCGACTGCCCGCACACGGGACATTGCCAGCTGCTGATACGTCATCTCGGTGTCCCCGAAGGTGGCGTTGTTGGTCGGTACTGCCAGCAGCTGCGCACCATTGCGCACCGATTCCTGGAACGCCCGGTCGAACGCAACCTCGTAACAAGTCGCGACGCCGATCGGTACACCCGCTGCGTGGACAACGCCGTTGCCATCGCCGGGCACGAAATTGCCCGCACGATCGGCGTACGAGGAGAAGTTCCGGAAGAAGCTTCGGTATGGCAGGTATTCACCGAACGGCTGGATGATCTTCTTGTCGTGCTGTTCCTGAGGACCATTGGCGCCGTCCCACACGATCACTGAATTGGTGGTCGTACGATCGGCATTCACGAGTACGGTGCCGACAAGAATCGGGGCTCCGATCGCTTCGGAGGCTCGGGTGATGTCGGCCGCGGCATCGGCGTTTCGCAGTGGGTCGATGTCCGAGGCATTTTCCGGCCAGATCACGACGTCAGGCTGATCGACGCGGCCCGCGTCCACCTCGGCTGCCAGTTTCACGGTTTCGGCGACGTGGTTGTCGAGGACCTGCTTGCGTTGCGAGTTGAAGTCCAAGCCCAACCGCGGAACGCTGCCCTGGATCGCGGCGACGGTGATCGTTCGGTCGCCGGAATCCATGGTGGCAAGAAACGGCGACACCACGAGAGCAACGATCACGGGCACGATGGCGGCGGCAACGGCTCCGAAGAATCCTCGGTCCCATCGTTTTGCCGCGACAGTGACGACGACTGCTGCCAAGCCGGTACCGGTCAGGGCCACCGCGAAGCTGAGCAGCGGCGCACCGCCGATACTCGCGAGTGGGAGGAGCCACCCTTCGGATTGACCGAATGCGAGCCTGCCCCAAGGAAATCCGCCGAAAGGAACGCTGGAACGGAGCCACTCGGTAAGCGTCCAGGTCGCGGCAATCCACAAAGGTGCCCAAGGCAACCTCGCCACCAGTACCGCCAGCAACCCGAACAGTCCGATGAACAACGACTCCACCGCGGCCAACGCGATCCACGGGACCGCGCCCACGAACACACCGATCCACGGAAGCAACGGCACCAGGAATCCGAGACCGGCCAGGTACCCGTAACCGAAGCCGGCACGAAGACGCAATCCGCCTCGACCGAAGTTCGTCAACACGCACGTCAGAAGAGCGATCCCGACTGGCGCCAGAAACCACAGCGGACGAGGTGGGAACCCGGCGAAGATCAAGAATCCGCCTGCGGCTGCGTACAGCGAACGTAGCCATGCCGAACCGGTGAGCACAGCGTTCACGCGGGAGCGATCGCTGCTGGGCGCCTCTGCGCCGGCCTCACTCACTCGTCGAGCCGCGCTGGTAGACGACGCGTCCGCGATGCACCGACTTGATGCAGACCGGAATCGGCGCATCTTCCGCCAGCATGGGCAGAGCGGGTACTCGCGAGCGCGGATCGGTAGACCATCGCTGGACCGAATCGGCCGGTGCACTGACTTCGAGTTCGCCTGCCTCCCACAACACGTAGGAGGCGGGTGCACCCGGATTGAGCGTTCCCGCGGCGCCGTCCCGCACTCCGCCCGCGCGCCAGGCGCCGCGCGTTGCGGCGGAGAAGGCCGCACGCGGTGAGATTCCACTTCCGTCGGTGCGGTGCTGGACAGCGGCGCGCAGCATCGCCCACGGCTCGATGGGGGTGACCGGGGCATCGGAGCTGAATGCGAGCGAGACACCCTTACCGGCAGCAGGTGCAAACGGATTCAACGCTGCTGCGCGGTCGACTCCCAGGCGCGTGGCGTACAGACCGTCGGTACCGCCCCACAGTGCGTCGAACACCGGTTGGACGCTCGCGATGACACCCAAGGCCGCGAAGGTTTCCGCGTCAGCCATCGACATCATTTCCGCGTGCTCGAGGCGGTGACCCAACGCGGCGACCTTGGGGCCACCCAGTTCGTCGGCGACCTTGCGGAACGCGGCCGCTGCCGACGAGACGGCACCGTCACCGATCGCATGGAAGCCGGCCTGGACACCCGCGAGGGTGCAGGCCCGGATGTGTGCGGCGATCGCGTCGACGTCGAGATAGGCGTTGCCCGTCGAATCAGGTTGGTCTGCATAGGGTTCGAGCAGCCACGCGGTATGCGAACCGAGCGAACCGTCGATGAATAGATCCCCGCCGAGTCCGTCTGCTCCGGTTTTGTCGAGGAGTGCACGAGCATCCTCTTCGGTGTCGACGCGCTCACCCCAGTAGCCCCGAACCTCCACTCCGTGGTCGTGGGCCAGTAGTTCCTGGAAATCGGTCAGTCCCGAGATGTCCGGTCCGCCGCACTCGTGCACTGCGACGATCCCGCGGGAGGCGCACAGATCGAGCGCCGCGGTACGAGCAGACGCGCGCTGAGATTCGGTCAGCAGGTTCCGAGCCGCATTGCGCGCCAGGTGGTGTGAATCGAAGGTCAGCGGGCCGTCGGCCGAGTATCCGGCAGTGTCGGCGAGGCCGGAGATCCCGTCGCGCAATGCGCTCGAGCACGCGGCCGAGTGAACGTCGATCCGCGAGAGATACACCTTGCGGCCAGGGGCAGCCGCGTCGAGATCCGCGGTCGAAGGCGGCGTCTGATCTGCCCACTCGGTGTCACCCCAACCATGTCCCCAGATGACTGCGTCGGGATGGGCAGTTTCGGGGTTTGCCGCTGCGAATGTTCGTACTCGCGAGAGGCATTCGTCCAGTGAGTTCGCGCCCACGAGATCCAGACCGACGAGATTGAGTCCCAATGCAGTGATGTGGACGTGGGTGTCGACGAACCCGGGAGTGACAAACGCACCGCCCAGGTCTTCGATCTCCGCGGCGGGGTGCAACGCCCGTCCGGCGCGCTCGTCGCCGACCCACACGACGGTGCCGTCGGTGATGGCGATCGAGGTCGCGTCAGGTGCAAATGAACTGTAGATCCGGCCGTTGACCAGCAGACGAGTAGTCACGAGCACCCAGTCTGCCTGTTAGTACTGCGGCCCCCGCGAACGGGTGGGTGTATCCGTGTCCAGAATCTCACCCTCGAGGACCAGTTCCTTGCCGTTGCTTGCTACGTACTCGGTGGTTTCGGGTGTCTCGACGATGATCTCGCCGTCGATCACCTCGCCGTTTCCGCGCATGCGCGCCGCGTAGCCGACGGTTCCGGCGAAGGCGTCACCACCGGCGGCAAATGCTGCTGCGCGCTTGCCTGCCAGGAGCACCGCAAGCGGGCGGAGCGCCCACCGGGTCGGCGGAATCAGAAGCAGAAGGCCCAGAACGGAAGTCACGAGTCCGGGTACGAACATCAACGCGGAGCCCGCCGCGACCAAGGCGCCGTCGGCGACCGCCAGTGACGGCGATCCCTCACCCCTCGTTGCCTTGCGGAATCCGTCCATGACTCGTCGCCACTGCGAACGCATGAGGATCAATCCGACAAGCGAACCGGCGAGAAACAGCAGCACTGTCCAGGCGACACCGATGGCGTTGCCCACGATGACCAATGCGGCGATCTCGACGATCACGTAGAGGAGGAATACGGCGGCGATCATGACGTCCCCTTTCAGACGGTCTATCCGTTCAACGCTCGAGGGGCCGGATTTTCTCCCGACAACGACGCAGAGGTGCAAAACAGGCGAGTGCCGTGAGTCACACGGGCCTTCTCTCGCGCACGTGCGACTTGCCTGGCGTTAACTAACGCTCCGCTAACGATTCTAAACCTCAAGTTGACGTTGAGACTATGCGCATGGTCAAGTCACTTCGGGCCGCCTTTCCCGGCCTCATGAAATGAAGGAGCCCGACATGAGCCGACTCCCCGGCAAGACACTCGCCCGACGCATTCCCGCTGCCATCGCCGGCACTGCCGCCGTCGTGGCACTCACGGCCGGCAGCACGATGATCAGCGCGGGAACCGCGGCCGCAGAACCGGTAGTACCCGAAGGAATTGCCGCGCTGATCGCGCAGGCCGCAGCCATCTCCCCCGAAGCCTCTGCTGCTGTTCAGCAGTTGATCGGCACGGCAGGCGCTGATCAGATCACGACCGCCCTCGATCTCCCGGACATCGGCGTCACCAAGCCGCAGTCGTTCATGTACCCCGCACCGACGGTCGGGTGTGGCGTGGCCGGTGAACCTGTCACCGTCACCCTCAGCTCCGCACAGGCCGGTCCGAACTTCCCGTTGCCGCCGTGGGTCGAGGCCGACCATCTCCGGTTCCAGGCAATCCCGGGTTACGTCGGCATACCCAAGACCTCAGGGTTGAGTGTTGCCTGGATCAACGTCGGCACCTTCAAGGGTGGCATCGTCCCGTTGGACGAGAAGTTGCCCGTACTCGATACGCCGTTGCTCTCGAAGGTCGTCGACACCGGCGACGGCAAGGTGTTTGCCGCTCTCTTCGGCAATGTCGATTACGCAGACGGGAAGACCTGCATCGTGCTGCCAACAGTGGGCGCTTTTGATGCCTGAGCAGAGCGAAACGCTCGCTGCCTGACAGGCGGCTGGCCTACGCGCCCGGAGTCACCAGTCCGGTCTCGTAGGCCAGCACCACCGCCTGCACACGATCACGCAGATCGAGTTTGGTCAGAATGCGTCCGACGTGCGACTTGATCGTCGATTCGGACAGGTACAGCTGCTGTGCGATCTCGATGTTCGACAGTCCCGTGGCCACGTGCCCGAGGACTTCGCGTTCGCGTTCGGTCAGGACGTCGAGAACCACCGGATCGCGTCGCGGCGCCGGACCGTCCACGATGAACCTCGACAGCAGACGACGTGTCACCTTCGGGGAAACAACCGCATCACCGGCCGCCACGCTGCGGATAGCCGACACGAGGTCCTCGGGCGGGGTGTCTTTGAGAAGAAACCCACTCGCTCCGGCACGCAGGGCGCCGAGCGCGTGTTCGTCCAGGTCGAACGTCGTCATGACCAGGACCCTGGATTCGATCCCGGAGGCAAGAATCTGCTCCGTCGCTTTCACACCGTCGACAATCGGCATCCGCACATCCATCAACACGACGTCAGGCTTCAGCGCCACCGCCGCTGCGACCGCCGCGGCTCCGTCACCGGCCTCACCGATCACCGAGATGTCCTCATGTGCTTCGAGCACCATGTTCAGGCCCATCCGCATGAGTTCCTGGTCGTCGACTAGCAGCACGGTGATGGGCACGGCGTAAACCTATCGGGCCTGAGACGTCGGTGCCAATGCGATTGCGGCGAGCCGGTATCAATCGTGGATCTCGAGCGGCAACTCTGCGTACACACGCCAACTGCCGTCGGGGCGTCGTCCCGTCTCGAGCGTCCCGTGCAGTACCGCCACCCGCTCACGCATGCCGACCAGTCCGTTGCCCGAACCGTGAGCGAAGGTCGAGCTCGACGTTCCGTTGTCGACGACCTCGAGCAGTACCGCGGTCTCGGTGCGGCGCACGGTGACTCGGGCCTTCGGGTTCGCGCCGGCGTGGCGGAGGACATTGGTCAGTGATTCCTGAACGAGGCGATGAATGCCAAGGCTGACCGATGGACTGACGTCGTCGAGCTCGCCGGTCAGCTCGAGGCGCACGCCGAGACCGGCGGCACGCATCATCTCGACGACCTTGGCAATGCCGGCCGTTCCGTGTTGCGGCATCAAATCGCTACTGACCTCGGTGCGCAGAAGCGAGACGGTCCGGCGAAGCTCGGCAAGCGCATCACGTCCGGTGCTGGAGATGTTGCCGAGCGCCTTCTTCGCCAACGCCGGATTGGAATCGACGGCATACGAGGCGCCGTCCGCTTGAACGATCATCACGCTGACCGCGTGGGCAACGACGTCGTGGAGTTCGCGGGCGATCCGGGTTCTTTCCGTCGCCACCGCATCCTCGGCGCGGCGGTCTCGTTCGTATTCGGCCACTTCGAGTCTGGCGGCCACTTCCTCGTCGTAGGCACGTCGCGCGCTCAAGAACTCGGCGGTGATCCAGGCCAGCGCATAGAGCAGCGTCGCGATGATGATCGTCAGGATCACGTCTTGGCGGATGACGAGCAACGAGAAAGTCATGTCCAGGGCAAGGAAGCACGCGAATATCGCCCCGGTACGCCGATCGACGTACGCAACGAGTGTGTAGAGCGAAACTCCGAGCGCCAGCAGGCCTGGATGTTCCGCAGCCGGATCCCCGGTCGCCCACATCATCAGGGTCGCGAAGTACGACATCGACAATATGGACGCAGCGGACACACGCGGATATTTGCGACGCCACACGACGGGAAGGCAGATCAGAAATCCGACGACGAGCTGAGGCCACCGCTCCTCACGCGGCGAACTGACGAACGTGACTACCTCGAGCGCGAAGAACACGAGCGCCAGCGCGCTGTCCGCGATCATCGGCTTTCCTCGCAGCCACAGGCTGACCCTCCGCATGTGATCAAGAGTGTCACAGCTGTGAAAGAGTCACCGCCGTGGATAT